>DATFTF010000394.1:0-5981 GCA_035262245.1 Thermoanaerobaculia bacterium | reverse complement strand
GAAGAACGTGTGGTGCCGGAACGAGGGTCCCACGTTGTCCAGATCGTTGTGCTTCCCGCTGACGCGCATGACTTTCTGCGACGTCGCGGCGCGCGTGTAGTCGCGCTTCTCGCGGCCGAGAAACAGATCCTTGAACTGATTCATCCCGGCGTTGGTGAAGAGCAGAGTCGGGTCTCCGGCCGGGATGAGGGAGGAGGAGCGCACGCGGCGGTGGCCGCGCTCCTCGAAGTACTTCAGGAACCTCTCACGAATTTCTCTCGATTTCATCATCGTCCGATTCGCAGCCTTTCATCATGGCAGAAATCGCGCCCGGCTCGAAGCCGCGCCGGGTGAGCGCGCCCCAGATGCGCCGCCGGCGCTTCTCCGCGGGAAGATTCGAGCTCGCGTCCCGGATCTTTCGAAACACGGCCGCAAGCGCCGCTTCTTCCTTGTTTTCCGCTTCCGCGAGCGCGCGCTCTACGGTCTCCTCGGAGAAACCGCGGGCGGAAAGCTCCTGCGCGATGCGGAAGCGGCCGTAGCGTCCGGCCCGGGTCCGCACCAGGGCCTTCGCTGCCGAAAGATCGTCGAGCCAGCCCTGAGCCTCCAGGCGATCGAGCGCCTGTCGCGCCGCGGCCCCGTCGAATCCCCGCTCCCGCAGCGTCCGCCTCAGCTCCTCCCGCCCTCGCGACCGCGCAGTCAGCAGGCGCAGAGCATTACTGTACGCAGCGGACGAATCGAGCGGGCGGGCGGACTTTCTCGAGCCCTTCGGTTTCCGTCTCCCGTTTCCCGTTTCCCGCCCCGTCAGCGCGTTCCCGGCGGCTGGCGCGAGAAGTCGAAGGGGGACTCCTCTCCGCCTTCGATCGGGTTGAAGTCGGTCGGGGCCTCGAGCTCGGCGTCCATTTCCTCGCGGGCCAGATCCGACGTCGACTGGATCCCCTGAATCTTGAGCTTGAACTCGTTGGGATTGGTGGCGCGCTTCAAGGCCTCTTCCAGCGTGATCAGCCCCGACTTGTAGAGCTGATACAGCGACTGGTCGAAGGTCTGCATGCCGTACTGCGAGGTGCCCGCCTGGATGGCGTCCTTGATGAGCTTGGTCTTCTCCTTGTTCTCGATGCACTCCCGGACGTAGGCCGTCCGGATCAGGATCTCCGCCGCCGGAACGCGCCCCAGCCCGTCGGCGCGCGGCATCAGCCGCAGCGAGATGACCGCCTTCAAGACCGCTCCGAGCTGAAGCCGGATCTGCTTCTGCTGGTGCGGCGGGAAGACCGAGATGATGCGGTTGATGGTTTCCGTGGCGTCCAGGGTGTGAAGGGTGGAGAAAACCAGGTGGCCGGTCTCCGCCGCGGTCAGCGCGGTCTCGATCGTCTCGTAGTCGCGCATTTCACCGACCAGAATGACGTCCGGGTCCTGGCGCAGCGCGCTGCGCAGGGCGACCCCGAATCCCTTGGTGTCCACCTCGACCTCACGCTGATTGATGATCGATTTCTTGTCGCGGTGGAGGAACTCGATGGGGTCCTCGATGGTCATGATGTGCTCGTTGCGCATGGCGTTGATGTGGTCGATCATCGCCGCGAGCGTGGTGGATTTCCCCGATCCGGTGGTCCCCGTGCAAAGGACCAGGCCCCGCTGCTCGGCGCAGATCTTCTCCAGGACCGGGGGCAGCAGCAGCTCGCGGATGTTCAAGATGCGAGCCGGGATGACGCGCAAGACCAGACCGACCGTGCCGCGCTGCTGGAAGATGTTGCAGCGGAACCGCCCCAGGTTGGGCACGGAGTAGGCGATGTCGATTTCGTAGTCGTTTTTGAACTTCTCCTTCTGGCGGGCGGACATGATCGAGAACGCCATCGCGATCGTGTCCTCCTGCATGAGGCGGCGGACGTCGGTCAAAGGCGTCAGCACGCCGTCGATGCGGAGCACCGGGAAGGCCGAGACTTTCAGGTGCAGGTCCGACGCTTTGCGCTCGACGGCGATCTTCAACAGGTCATTGATGTGCATGGATTGGCCTCTTTGTGCCCAAGAGTTTACGCTCTCGGAGGGTTTAAAGTCTAAGGTCTAAGGTCTAACGTTCGGGAGGCCCGAGCCAGAAACTCCTTAGACTTTAGACTTTAGACCTTAGACCCTGGCTTCGACCGGTACCGGCGTCAGCCACCCGTAGCGGTCCTCGGCCTCGCCTTTCAGGAGCGCGAAGAAGTCCTTCTGGAGGCGCTCGGTGACCGGCCCGCGCTTGCCCGAGCCCACCGTGATCCGGTCCACCGAGCGGATCGGCGTCAGCTCGACCGCCGTGCCGGTGAAGAAGATCTCATCGGCGAGGTAGAGCATCTCCCGGGCAATCTGCTGCTCGGTGACGGTGTAGCCGGCGTCGCGGGCCAGGGTCATGACCGAATCGCGTGTGATCCCGGGCAGGATGGTCCCCGACAGCGGGGGCGTCAGGATCTTGCCGCCGTAGACCAGGAAGATGTTCTCGCCGCTCCCCTCCGAGATCCGGCCGCCGTTGTCGAGGGCGATTCCCTCGGTGTAGCCGTTGACGATCGCCTCCATCTTGATCAGGGCCGAGTTCAGGTAGTTGCCGGTGGCCTTGGCCATCGCGGGAAATGTGTTGGGGGCCATCCGATTCCAGGACGAGACGCAGACGTCCACCCCCTGGTCGAGCGCCTCGTCGCCGAGGTACTTCCCCCAGCGCCACACCGCGATCAGGACCTCGACCGGGCTGCGGAAAGGATTGACTCCCAGGGCGCCCAGCCCGCGGTAGACGACGGGGCGGATGTAACACTCTTCGAAGCTGTTGGCCCGGACCGTCTCGAAGATCGCCTCGCGGAATTCCTCGCGCGAGTACGGGATCTCCATCCGGTACACCTTGCAGGAGTCGTACATGCGCTTGATGTGCTCGTCGATGCGGAAGGCGGCCGAGCCGTTCCTCGTCTTGTAAACCCGCGCCCCTTCGAACATCGCCGAACCGTAGTGCAGGACGTGGGCGAAGGCGTGGATCTTCGCGTCGGCGAAGTCCACCAATCGGCCGTTCATCCAAACCTTCTGGACGTCTTCGTAAGACATGATCCGCTCCCTCCGCTCTCCGGGGGCGAAAGTCGTGCCAGTATCCCCTCCGCTCAAGGGGGTGTCAAACCGAGGAGATCGGGAAACGGAAATCGGAAATCGGCGTAGAAAAGCGAGCTTCATCCCCGTTTCCCGTTTCCCGTTTCACGTTTCCCGGCTCTGGCGAAGGCGGCGCGCGCGAGGATGACCGCGGCCACGGCGGCTGTCTCGGCCCGCAGCTTGCCGGCGGGCAACGACGTGGGCAGCCATCCGGCGGCGGCCGCGGCCGCGCGCTCGGATTCGGTCCAGCCGCCTTCGGGGCCGACCGCGATGGCCGCCGGGCCGGTGAGACGCGCTGGAAACGGCGCACCCTGGAGATCGAGCAAGAGCCGATTCGGATGGGTGATCGCACCGAGCGCGTCGGGGAAGGCGCGCGGGCCTTCGAGGAGCGGCCACCGCGCGCTCTCGCTCTGCTTGGCGGCCTGACGCGCCACGCGGGAAAGCCGCTGGAGCGTCGCGGGGCCGGCTCTGTGGGCCTGAGTCCGCGCGCTGGCGATCAGCACGAGCCGGGAGACGCCGAGCTCGGTGGCCTTCTCCGCGATCCAGGAGAGACGCTCGAGCTTCATCCCCGAAACCAGAAGATCGATGACCGGGCCGGCAGTCGAAGACGAAACGACGCGCTCCACGGCGACGCGGCCTCCGGAAGGCGATAGCTCGACGAAACGGCCGAGGGCTTCCCGCCCGCTTCCGTCCAGCAGGATCACCGCGTCTCCGACCGAGAGCCGCCGCGCGCGAGCGTGCGACATCTCCTCCGCGGCGAGCCGGATGACCTCCCCCGGCGCCGGGCAGCTCTCTACGAGGAAGCGCGCTCGAGGCAGAGGCTCGTCCATGCGTTTTCCGAGCGCTTGGCCGCCAGACGCCAGCGCTTCGACCGGACGCGCGCCAGGATTTCCTCCTCGCGGTCCCGGGGGATCCCGGAGATCACCAGACGGCCGCCGGGCTGGACGCGGGCGAGGATTGCGCGCCGCTGCGGGAGGAACTCCTCCGGAAGGAGGTTGGCCAGTACGACGTCGAATCGTCCCTCGACGGCGTCGACGGTGCCCGCGGCGAGCGCCACGCGCTCCCCGAAGGGATGCCGGCGGAGATTCTCGGAGGCCACGAAGACCGCGTCCGAGTCGCAGTCCAGGCCGACGGCGCGCCGGGCCCCCAGGGCGGCGGCGGCGAGGGCCAGCACTCCCGACCCCGTCCCCACGTCGAGAACGGACCGCCCCGCCGGCGGATCCTCTTCCAGCGCCAGCAACGCCAGACGGGTGGACTCGTGTCCTCCGGTGCCGAAGGCGCGGGAAGCGGGCAGCCGCAAGGCGATGCGCCCGGCCGGCGCCGAGGAATCCGAGGGCTCTCCGGGATCGATCCAGAACCCTCGGCCCACGATGAAGGGACGAGCCGCCAGACGGAACGCCTCCAGAGGATCCTCCTCCGGAATGTCGGTCACCAGATCGCAGCGAATTCGCTTCGCCTCCAGATCGCGCTGGGCCGCCCGCGCCGCGTCGGGATCCCGGAAGCAGGCCACCAGGTCGCGCCCCTCCTCGGCCAGTCCGAGCGGTCCGTACAGAAAGAGACGTCCCACGATCGCGTCCTCCCGAGCCCGGCGCGGAACGCGAAGGCGGGAGTACCTGGGACGGGTCATTGGGTTCGGGAAACGGAAAACGGGAATCGGAAAACGATGGGCACTAGACGCCAACAATATATATATTGTGAAGAGCGCGGTGATGAATCCCGAGCCACAGCTAGGAGTTGGGGTGCCCGTTCACGAAAACAGCTTCTTGGCCTTTTCGGCCACGCCGGGCTTGGCCACCGGGGCGCCGATCGCCTCGGCGTATTGGCGCAGGAGATCCACTTCCTTCGGCGAGGGTCTCGCCGGGATGGCCACCCCCAGGCGCACGACGAGATCGCCGCGCCCCCGCTTGCCGATGCGGCCGAAACCCCTCCCGCGAAGGCGCAGCTCGGTTCCCGCCGCGGTGCCCGGTTCGACGGAGATCTTCTGCGGGTCCTCGAGCGTCGGCACGGTCACCTCGCCGCCGAGGACGAAGGTGGGAAAGGGCAGGTTGAGCTTCAGGACGACGTCGTCCTCTTCACGCTCGAAGACCTCGTCGGCCAGCACGGTGAGCACGACATAGAGGTCGCCGGCGGGGCCGCCTCGGGGACCGGCGTCTCCTTCGCCCGTCAGCCGCAGCCGTGAGCCCGTCTCGACCCCGGCCGGAATCCGGATCTCCAGTTTGCGCGAGGCGCGCAGACGTCCCTCTCCGTGACAGGCCTTGCAAGGCTTCTCGATCAGAGTCCCTTCGCCGCCACAGGTCGAGCACGGCCGCGTCACCATCAGGAAGCCCTGCGAGAATCGCTGGCGGCCTCGCCCGCCGCAGGCCGGGCAGGTCCGGGGCGCGGATCCCTTCTGGGCTCCCGAGCCGCGGCAATCGCCGCAGGCTTCCATCCGCGAGATCACGAGCGGGGCCTCGAGGCCGAAGGCCGCGTCGCGGAACGCGATCTCCATTCGATAGACGAGGTCACTGCCGCCGGTCGTCCGCGGCGCGGCCGCCTGTCCGAATCCGAAGATCTCCCCGAAGAGATCGGAAAAGTCCGCGAAGTCGAACCCCACGCCGCCGCCCGCGCCGGACCCCAGACCGGCGTGTCCGAAGCGGTCGTAGCGCACCCGCTTCTCCTCGTCGGAAAGGACGGCGTAGGCCTCGGAGGCCTCCTTGAACCGCTCGGCCGCATGCGGATCCCCCGGATTGCGGTCCGGATGATGTTGCAGCGCGAGCCTGCGGTAGGCCGACTTGAGCTGCTGCGCGTCCGCATCGCGGCCCACGCCCAGAATTTCGTAGTAGTCGCGCTTCATAGGGTGGTCTAAGGTCTAATGTCTCAGGTCTAAGGAAGGCACCCTCGGAACCTTAGACTTTAGACTTTAGACTTTAGAC
>DATFTF010000393.1:0-5021 GCA_035262245.1 Thermoanaerobaculia bacterium | reverse complement strand
GGCGTGCGACCGCGCGTCGTCGCCCAGCGCCTCGTAGGCCCGCCCCAGGTTGAGATCGATCTCGGCGCGCTCCCCGAGCGCGTTGCCGCGCTCGTAGCTCTCGATGGCCCCTGCGGGCTGCCCCCGAACGAGTTGAGCGCCTCCGGCCAGGACCCACGGCCGCGGATCGCCGGGAAGGCCCGGGGCCGCCCTGCGGGCGAACGCCTCGAGCGTCGTCAGCGCCGCTACCGGGTCCGCCGCTTCGTTCGGATGGGCGGCGAGGAACCGCAGAGTCGCCTGCGTTTTGCGAAGGAGGCGCTCGGAGCGGTAGCGCGCGATCTCGGGCGCGAGCGCCCAGGCCAGGAGCAGCGTCGCCGCGGCTCCGCGGAGAAACCTCATGCCGCCTCCTCGGGAGACTCCGGGGAAGGGAGCAGTGCCCATCCGCGGCCCGCAGCGAGCAGCAGCGCAACGGCGGAGATCGGCCGCTGGAGTGGAAACCAGGTCAGGGCCGCTGCGGCCCCGGCGCTCAAGAAGGCGAGCAGAAAGACGGCTTCCGCGCGCGTCCTCCCCTCGAGGCGCCGGATCGTCCGGGCCAGCTCGAATAAGAGAAGCCCGGCGGCCGTCACGGCGAAGATGCCTCCTGGCCAGCCGGTCTCGGCGAGGACCTGCAGGTAGTCGCAATGGGCCTCGGCATAGGAGCTGGTCCGCTCGGGGTTGTCGTAGCGCGTCCGCGCGGCGATCTCGGCCTGCAGCCGATGCGGGATGTATTCCGCCTCGAAGGTGCCGGGTCCGTATCCTGTCAGCGGCCGCTCGGCGGCCATGGCCGCTGCCGCCTTCCAGGCTCCCACGCGATACGTCACGACGCGGTTCCAATCCCGCTGGCGCGCAGCGAGGAGCACCCCGGCAACCCGCTCGCGCATCGGCCGGTAGAGGGCGATGCCGGCGGCGAGCGCGACGACCAGCGCGAGCCCCGGCAGGAGCGCCCGGCGGCCGAACCGCGGGACGGCGAGCACGATCCCGCCGACCAGCAGGGCCGACAGCGAGGTCAGATTCTGGTTGACCAGGAGACCGGCGCCGAAGAGGAGCGCCGCGGCGGCCGCGGCCCCGCGCAGGAACCGGCCGGCGGCGCCGAGCAGGATGGCCAGCGCTCCGACCGCGGCGAGCGCGAGGCCGAGCGCCAGGTACCCTACGTTGCCGACATAGGCCCCCGTCGATTCGCGGCTTCCGAACTCCGTGACCAGGGCGAAGGGCTGGAAGATCCCGCGCGCCTGGAGCACGGAGACTCCGGCGTTCACCGCGGCGACGCAGAGAAAAACTCCGAGGAGCAGGCGCCCGCTGCGGCGCAGGACGCGCGAGGCTCCGATCGGAAGGAGCAGGGCATAGAGGAGCAGGACGCGCAGCGCGTCGAAGGAGGAGGCTCGGCGCGGAGACGCAAGCATCGAGAAAATGGCCCAGGCGAGCGCAGCGACGAGCGCGAGGACGGCCCCGTCGCGCGGGGAGCGGGGCTTCCAACCCGGCATGGGGAGGCGCCCGGGTGAAAACGAGAGCGCCGCGGCCGCCGCGCCGATCAGAAAGAGCGTGGCGAGGCGTTTGGGAGCGTCGAAGGCGGCATCGGCGCCGCTGTCGATCAGAAGCCCGATGGCCACGAACGCCAGCGCGATCGCCGCCGCGGCCACCGAAGCGGCCGGGTCCCCGAGCTCACGCGAGGGCTCGGCCCGGCGTCCGGGGCGGGAGGCCTTCCGATGCCGTCTGGCCATCGTGTTGCATTAGAACAAAGTTCCCGGCCGTGTCCGGTTCGTCGAATATTGAATTTCGCGGCGACGTTTCTGACCTAGGATGACCTGCCTGCCATGAGGACCTGGACCTCGCCCCGTCCCCGCCGCGTGTCGCTGCACCTCTGGATTTATCGCTACCGGGTGCCGATTCTGGCGTTGCTCGGAGGCGTGTTCTTCCTGGTGCTGACCACGCTCGGGTACTACACATCCATCGTCGTCCATCGCTTCGACGGGCGCCGCTGGAACCTCCCCTCGCGCATTTACTCTGATCTCTTCGTTCTTCGAACGGGGGACGCGTCCTCGGCCGCCAAGCTCGCCGAAAAACTGGAGCGCTTGCTGTACCACAAGCAGGACGGTCGGCCCGACAGACCGGGGCGCTTTCGCGTCTCCGGCAACACGCTGGAGGTCTTCACCCGCGACTTCGCGTACCCCGGCCACACCCTTCGCGGCTTTCCGACGCGCGTCGAGTTTGCCGCGGGGAAGGTCCGCTCGATCCGCGACGCCACGGGCGACCTCGCTCCGGCCCTGGTGCTGGAGCCCGAGCGTCTGGGCTCGGTCTTCGGCGAGGAGCTCGAGGATCGCACGCCGGTCCGCCTCGCGGAGGTGCCGAAGACCCTGACCGACGCGATCCTGGTGACCGAGGATCGCGACTTCTACCGGCACGGAGGCGTATCGGTCCGGCGCCTGCTGGGGGCCCTGGCCGCCAACCTCAAGGGAGGAGCGACTCAGGGCGGATCGACGCTCACCCAGCAGCTGGTCAAGAATCTCTACCTCTCGCCGGAGCGGACCCTCAAGCGCAAAGCGGTCGAGGCCATCATGGCGCTGATTCTCGACGCGCGCTACTCCAAGGACGAGATCCTGGAGGCCTACTTGAACGAGATCTATCTCGGACAGTACGGCTCCATCGGCATCACTGGCGTAGCCGAGGCGGCGCGCCATTACTTCGGCAAGGAGGCCTCCGACCTCGACCTGGCCGAATCGGCGACCATCGCCGGGATGATCAAGGCGCCCAACATCTACTCGCCGGTCCGGAATCCCGCCCGCAGCGCCCAGCGCCGCGACTTCGTTCTCAAGATGATGCGGCAGGAAAAGAAGATCAGCGACGGGGAGCTCAAGGAGGCATTGGCCGAGCCCCTGTCTTCGGTCTCAAAGTCGGCGGCGCGGACCATCGCCCCGCACTTCGTCGATCTGGTCAAGGCCGAGCTCGCCGAGCGCTACGGAGCCAAGCTCAAGACCGAGGGACTTCAGATCTATACGACGCTCGACGTCGACCTCCAGGAGTCGGCCCAGCGCGCGATCACCGAGGGTCTAGCTGGGCTCGAGAAGAAGTACCGCCGGCTGGCGGCGGCCTCCCGCGAGGCGCCGCTGCAGGGCGCGCTCATCGTCCTGGAGCCCGAGACCGGCGCGGTCAAGGCCCTGGTGGGGGGGCGAGACTACCGCCTCTCGCAGTTCAACCGGGTGACCCAGGCTCATCGGCAGCCGGGATCTCTCTTCAAGCCGTTCGTCTACCTGGCCGCTTTCGCGCGACGCGACCTGCCGGAGCCGGTCACTCCGGCCACCCTGCTGGAGGACTCTCCGATCACCGTCGCCTGGGACAAGGGGACCGACGAGCAGCAGTGGACGCCGCGCAACTACGACAACGCTTTTCGCGGGCCGATGACCGCGCGCTCCGCGCTCGAGCTCTCGATCAACATCCCGACCGTCCGGGTCGCTCTCCAGGCCGGCCTGCCGACGGTGCTGGCCACCGCGCGGGCGTCGGGGATCGGCTCGCGGCTGCGGGCCTATCCCTCCATCGCGCTGGGAGCCTTCGAGATCTCCCCGATGGAGATCGCGTCGGCCTACGCGGTGTTCGCCAACGGCGGCGTCCGGGTGGAACCCAAGGCGATCGTCGGCGTGGAGACCCGCGATGGGAAAGTGCTCGACCGCAAAGAGACGCCGCTCTCCCCGGCGCTCCCCGCGGACGCGGTGTTTCTGGTCGACTCGATGCTGCGGGGAGCGATCGATCGCGGGACCGGCGGAGGCGCGCGCGCCGGGGGAGTGCGCGGAATCCTGGCGGGGAAGACCGGCACGACCAACGACGAGCGGGATGCCTGGTTCGTTGGTTTCTCGCCGCGCTTTCTGGCGGCGGTCTGGATCGGCTACGACGACAACCGGCCCATCCACCTTTCCGGCTCTCAGGGGGCGGTGCCGGTCTTTGCCGACTTCACGCGTTCCGTGCCCCCGCAGTATTTTCAGGACAACTTTCAGGTTCCGTCCGACATCGTGACGGCGGAGATCGATCCGGATACCGGAATGCTCGCCACGCCATCCTGCCCTCGGCGGCTGACGGAGGTGTTCATCTCAGGAACGGCACCTAAGACGACCTGTACCGTTCATGGTTCTTACAACATGGCGGCAGCAGACCAGACCGAGCGGTAGAGGGAGAATTTGTGATTTGTGATTTGAGATTTGTGATTGCGGCGAACATCTCGCTCGCCGAGCCCAAGTCACCGATCACAAATCGCAAATCGCAAATTGGTTCTCAAAAGGTCATGACCGTTCTGATAGCGTTGAAGG
Organism: Thermoanaerobaculia bacterium; assembly: GCA_035262245.1. Lineage (GTDB taxonomy): Bacteria > Acidobacteriota > Thermoanaerobaculia > UBA5066 > Gp7-AA6 > DATFTF01. The sequence continues at coordinate 711 of DATFTF010000393.1, read as the reverse complement.
TTTGAAGAAGCCACCGATTTCCCTCATCACCATCCGCGGCGCTCGGACCCACAACCTGAAGAACATCGACGTCGCGATTCCCACGTCGGCCCTGACCGTCGTGACCGGCGTCTCGGGCTCCGGTAAGTCCTCGCTCGCCTTCGACACTCTTTACGCGGAGGGACAGCGGCGCTACGCGGAGTCTCTGTCGACGTATGCGCGCCAGTTTCTCGAGCGCCTGGACCGGCCGGACGTCGACGTGATCGAGCCCGTCCCGCCGGCGATCGCACTCGAGCAGAAAAACGGCGTCCGCAATGCGCGCTCGACGGTCGGGACCCAGACCGAGATCACCGACTCGCTGCGGTTGCTCTTCGCCCATGGGGGAACGACGTTCTGCCCGGACTGCGCGGTGGCCGCCGTGGCCGGTGGCGTGGATCGGGCGGTCGAGGAGCTGTGCGCCTCGGAGGAAGGGGCTCGGGTGACTCTGGTGGCGCCGCTGCCGTGGAGCCCGGGAGGGTCGCGGCGGCGTCGGAAGCCGCAGGACGACGCCGCGCGGCTCGCCGAGCTCAAGCGGGCCGGCTTTTTCCGCGCGTACACCGATTCCGGTGAAACCGTGGAGATTGGCGAGAGTCTCGACGGGCTCCTCGACGCCGTCGGCGTGCTCCCGGTGGTCGTCGGCCGCTTCGTCGTGCGCGCCTCGTCCCGTCCGGAGATCGCAGCGGCGGCCGAGAC
>DATFTF010000392.1:0-6563 GCA_035262245.1 Thermoanaerobaculia bacterium | reverse complement strand
AGCCCGAGGGCGCGTTCGGTCAGTTCGCGGCATTCCATGAGGCTTCTCCTTCCGAGAAGTGGGCCTTCAGCGTTTCGACGGCCCGGAAGATGCGGGTCTTGACTGCGCCCACCGAGATCCCCAGCGTCCGCGCGATCTCGGCATACGGGAGGCCGTGATACCGGGCCAGCACCAGAGCCTCCCGTTGTTCGTCGGAAAGCCGGGCCAGCGCCTGCCGCACGGCGTCCCGCTTCTGGCGCTCCACCAGGCGTCCCAGCACTCCTTCGCCGCGCGCCGGGTCGGCCGGCTCGGGCACCGCCTCGAGCGGGACGACCGTGGCGCGTCTTTCGCGCCGGCGGCGGTCCCGGCAGGCGTTGGCGGCGATGGCGAAGAGCCAGGACGCCACCTCCGCCCGGCCGTCGTACTGGTGGGCCCTCGAAATCACCTTGACGAACACCTCCTGGGTCACCTCCTCCGCCGTGTTCCGGTCGGAGAGAAGCCGGTCCGCGAATCGAAGCAAGGCCGGAGCGTAGCGGTCGAAAAGCGCCGCCGCCCCGTCCGTGTCGCCACGGCGGATCCTTTCCAGGAGCGCGCGGTCGTCCGCAGCGGTTCCCGAGCCCATCATCGTTCCGCTCGGCACGGCATTTCTGGAGACGCCGGCGGAGGAGGATGGTTTCGCTCCCGCTTAACGCCGTTTTGACTCCGAAGCCCTGTCGCCGCTCCGGCCAGCGCGTCGATCCGATCCCACAGATCCATCTCCTCCTCGTTTCCCGTATGATCTACGCAGAACAGCCGGTCCGGTTAGCAGGGTTTCGTCCGATCCGCGGTCCGAGGAGGGGTGCATGAGCGGTGTCCCCGTCGCGGTCAGCCCGAACCGTGTGCAGGCTCTGGAGCGCACGCGCCAGCGTTTGGGCGTGCACTTCCAGGAGAATCAGGTGCTGGGCCGGCGCAACGCGATCGGGTGCGTCGCGCTCGAGATCACCCAGCGTTGCAATCTCGACTGCACGCTGTGCTACCTCTCGGAAAACTCCGAGCGGGTCAAGGACATCCCGCTGGCGGAGGTGTACCGGCGTATCGACGGGATTTTCGATCAGTTCGGCGCCCCGACGTCGGTCCAGATCACGGGAGGCGACCCGACGCTGCGGGAGCGCTCGGAGCTGGTGGCGATCGTGCGGAGGGTCCGCGAGCGGGGGCTGCTGCCCACGCTGATGACCAACGGCATCAAGGCCACCCGGGACCTGCTCGCCGAGCTGGCCCGCGCGGGCTTGAACGACGTGGCCTTCCACGTGGATCTGACCCAGGAGCGCAAGGGTTACGCCACCGAGGCGGATCTGAACGCGGTCCGCGCCGAGTACATCGAGCGCGCGCGGGGCCTTCCCATCGCGGTCATCTTCAACACGACCGTCTGCCGCGAGAATCTGGAGGAGATCCCGGATCTGATCCGCTTCTTCCGACGGCAGGCCGACGTGGTGGGAATGGCCTCCTTCCAGCTCCAGGCGGACACCGGACGGGGGGTTCTGCGTGAGCGGGATTCCGACATCTCGCTGGCCTCCGTCCGCCGGAAGATCAGCGAGGGCGCGGAGACGCACATTTCCTGGGACACGATTCTGATCGGACATCCGGAGTGCCACAGGATCGGCATTACCCTGGAGGCCAACGGCCGGCTGTACGACTTGAACGACGACCCCGACTTCTTCAACCGTTTCCTCTCCGATTTCGAAAGCGTCATGCTCGATCGGCGTTCGCCGCAGGCGGCTGTCCGCGCGCTGCTTGCGGAGGCGCTGCGGCGTCCGGCCTGGCTCGTACGGGCCTTCCGATTCTTCGGCCCCAAGATCTGGAAGATGCGGCGGGACCTGCTGGCGTCGCGGGGGAGGGTGCACAAGCTCTCGTTCTTCGTCCAGAACTTCATGGATGCCTCGGCCCTCGACCCGAAGCGGGTGCACGCCTGCTCCTTCATGGTCATGACCGCGGAGGGGCCGATCTCCATGTGCGCCTACAACGCGCGTCGCGACGAGTTCATCCTGAAGCCGATCGCGCTCGAGACGGGAGAGGGGCGGCGCCTGTGGAACCCGCTGTCCGGCTCGGCGCTCCCGGTCCTGCAGTGATTTCGAGCGAAGCTCGACCAACCGCGAGGAGGCCATGAGAAAGATTCTCCGTCTCGTTCCCGTCTGGATGCTGGCCTGCGCCTGTGCCGCCCGGATCGCTCCGCCAAGCGCTCCTGCGGGCGGAAAGGCGCCTCAGAAGGCGTGGGCCGACCACCTCGCGCGCTTCGTCGACGACAAGGGGAGGATGGATTTCCGAGGAATGGCCGGGTCTCCCGGAGATCTGGAGACCTACCTGGCCTGGGCGGCCAGGGTCGGTCCGGAGTCTGATCCCGGCTCCTTCCCGAAGACCTCCGACAAGCTCGCCTATTACATCAACACCTACAACGCGGTGGCGATGTACGACGTCTTGAAGTCCGACTTTCCGCCGAACCTGTACAAGGTCAAGGTGACGTTCTTCTACAAGAACCGGTTCGAGATCGGCGGGCGCTCCATCTCTCTCTACGAGCTGGAAAACAAGGTCATCCGCCCCATGGGCGATCCCCGCGTCCACGTGGCCCTGAACTGCATGGCCCGCGGCTGCCCGCGTCTTCCGCGCGAGGCCTTCGAGGCGGACAAGCTCGACGAGCAGCTCGACCGCCAGGCTCGCGAGTTCTACAACGAGGAGCGCAACGTCCAAAAGCAGCCGGACAAGCAGACCGTGCGCTACTCCCAGATCCTGCAGTTCTACACCGAGGACTTCACCAAGAAGGCGGGGACGCTGACCGCGTACGTGAACCAGTACCGGGAGGACAAAATCCCCGCGGACTGGAAGGTCGATTTCATCCCGTACGACTGGAACCTGAACAGCCAATAGTCCATTGCTTCCGCATTCCCGAGCTCAACGGCTCGCGGTCGTTCTGAGGGCGGCGATCGGGACGATTCTTCTGGCCACTGCGGTGGGGAAGCTCCTGGACGTCGGCGGATTCGCGCGGGTGCTGGGGACATATGAGGTTTTGCCGGAGGGGAGCCTGTCCCCTCTCTCGGTGGCCATCCCGATCGCAGAGCTCGCTCTCGCGCTCTGGCTCTTTTCCGGGCGTGCGCTCACGGGGGCGGCGATTGCTTCGGCCGTGATGCACGCGGGATATGTTGCGTGGTCCTGGGCAGCGCTGGCGCGCGGGCTGCATTTGAAGAATTGCGGATGCTTCGGCGTCTTTCTGGCGCGGCCGCTGACGTGGGAGACGGTGGTGGAGGATCTCGTCCTGGTCGCAATGTCCCTGGCGCTTCTGGCGCTGGCGCGGAGGCCCGGGTGAAGTTTCTCGCGGCCATCCTCCTGCTCGCGCCGGTCCCGGAGGGACTCCATTTCGAGAAGTGGTTCGCGTCCCGCGGCGTGGATGTCGAGATCGCCCGCCAGCCGAGCGCGGCGCCCTGGATCCGCGGCCGCGCGGAGCTCTCCGTCTCCGTCGCCGCCGTGGCGAAGGTCCTGACGGACTACGCCGAGTACAAGCAGCTTTTCGCTCCGGGCGTCAAGAGCGTTCGAATCCTCGATGTCGCGACCGACGGCGGGACGCGGCTTCACATCGTGTGGCCCTATCCCTTCCCTCTGCGCAACCGGGACGCGGTCGTCCGCTACCGGGGGCGCACCGACGAGGAAGGCCGCTTCGTGCTGTCGTGGGAGCCGGAGGGCCGGGACGGAGATCCGCACGAGGGCGTGCGCATCGCTCGCGTCGCCGGGGAGACGCTGGTCGAGCCGGCGGGGGAAAGCCGATGCCGGGTGACTTACACGTATCTGGGAGAGCTCGGCGGAAACTTCCCGGCCAGCGCCGAGGAGAAAGCCTGGCGCGAGGAGCCGGTGCAGTACATCCGGGCCTTGCGCCGCCGTCTGCACCTGCCCGACGTCGCGGAGGAGAACGCTCCGCGTTGAGTCCTCGAACGACTGCGCCTCACGGGACCATTCCGGTATAGTCCTTCGCGCTTGGGAATCAGCGCCGCCAAGGTTTTGGACTTCGCGATCCAGCTCGCGGTCGTCCTCTTCGCCATCTCCTTCCACGAGTCGGCGCACGCCCTTTCCGCCCTGATGCTGGGCGACACGACCGCGCGCGATCAGGGCCGGATCAGTCTCAATCCCATCCGCCACATCGATCCGTTCGGCTCGATCCTGCTCCCGATTCTCCTGTACATGACCTCCGGGCTCATCTTCGGGTACGCCAAGCCGACGCCCGTCGATCTGCGCAACACCCGCAACCCGCGCTTCGCCGACTTCGTCGTCTCCGCGGCCGGACCGGCGTCCAACTTCCTCCTGGCCGCGGTGGCCGTCGTCGTGATCGTGGTTTTGAGGCGCATCCCGGAATCGCCGGCGGCCGAGTCGGTCGTCTCCCCGCTGTACCAGGTGTTCGTGGCGTTCCTCCAGATCAACATCGGCCTGGCTATCTTCAACCTGATCCCCATTCCGCCGCTCGACGGCAGCGGGGTGCTCGCGGGCATCCTCGGGTCGGGCGCGCGCCGGTTCTTCAACGCGCTGGCCCCCTTCGGCTTTCTCATTCTGATCGTTCTCTCGGCGACAGGTTTCCTCGGGCGGATCATGAGCCCGGTTCTGGCGATCCTGAACATGCTCTTCCGGCGGCTTCATCTGTGAGCGGCGAAATCGTCCTGTCGGGGCTTCGGCCCACCGGCCGGGTCCACCTGGGGAACTACTTCGGAGCGGTGAAGAACTGGGTGGACCTCCAGGACAGCGGGAAGTACCGCTGCTTTTTCTTCGTGGCCGATCTGCACGCGCTGACGACGGACTACGCGGAAACCGGAGCCCTGGCCGGGTTCACGCGCGACGCCGTGCTCGACTGGCTGTCCGTGGGTCTCGATCCGGAAAAGGCGACGATCTTCCTGCAGTCCCGGGTGCCGCAGCACGCCGAGCTGGCCCTCTATTTCTCGATGATCACGCCGCTCGGCTGGCTCGAGCGCGTGCCGACCTACAAGGATCAGATCGAGCAGCTGCGAAGCCGCGACCTCGGCACGCACGGCTTTCTCGGGTATCCGGTGCTGATGACCGCCGACATCGCGGTCTACCGCTCCCGCCTCGTTCCGGTGGGGGAGGATCAGGCCAGCCATCTGGAGATCTGCCGAGAGATCGTGCGCCGCTTCAACGGTCTCTACGGCGAGGTGTTTCCCGAGCCCAAGGCCCTCTACACACCGACCCCCAGGGTCAACGGCGTGGACGGCCGCAAGATGTCCAAGTCCTACAACAACACGATCGGCGTCACCGAGCCGGCGGAGTCCGTGGCCCAGAAGGTGATGGCGATGGTCACCGACCCGGCCCGCGCCCGCCGCCAGGACCCGGGCAACCCCGACAATTGCAATCTCTTCCCCTTTCACGTTCTTTACTCCCCGCCCGCCGAGGTCGGAGTCGTCGATGTCGAGTGCCGCACCGCGGCCCGCGGATGCGTGGACTGCAAGAAGCATCTGATCTCCAACCTGAACCCTGTCCTGGAGCGTTTCCGACAGAAACGCGCGGAGCTCGAGGCGCGCCCTTCCGACGTCGTCCGCGATGTGCTCCACGCCGGGGACGCGCGCGCGCGGAGCGTGGCCGAAGAGACGATGGAGGCCGTACGGGCGGCGGTGAAACTGTCACCGGAGCCGTGAGAGCGAGAGGCGTGAGGCGAGCGTGGAGCGGAGGCAGTGAGCCGTACCTGCTGGCGGCTTCGCTCCGCCTTACGCCTTACGCCTAACGCCTTAGGATTTTGCTGATGGCCGACGACGAGCAGCTGAGCGCCCTTCCCCCGGTCGCGATTCCCGCGTTTTCGGGGCCGCTCGACCTGCTCCTGCATCTGATCCGGATCAATCAAGTCTCCATCACCGACATCCCGGTGGCGGAGATCACCGAGCAATACACGCGATATCTCGATGCCATGCGGGAGCTCGACCTGGACGTGGCCTCGGAATACGTGGCCCTGGCGGCCGAGCTCATCTACATCAAGTCGAAGATGCTGCTGCCGCGGGCGCCCGGCGAGCCGGAGGAAGACCCCCGGCACGCTCTGGCCCAGAGGCTCCTGGAGTACGAGCGTTTCAAGAAGGCCGCGGAATCGTTCCATGAGATCGACAACCTGCGGGCCGGCCTCTGGCCGCGGCCGGCCACCGAAATTCCGCCGTCGGGCGAAGGGGAGACGCTGGAGATTTCGCTCTTCGACCTGATCGACGTCTTCCGCAAGGTCAGCGAGCGCTATCAGCTGGCCCACCCGCCGGCGCTGGAGATCCATCACCTGCGCTTCAGCGTCGCCGACAAGATGGTCCAGCTCGTGGCGCGACTCGAGCAGTCCGCAACGGACCTGCCGCTGCTGACTTTTCTGGGGGAGATGGCGTATCGAGCCGAAGCCGTGACCGCCTTCCTGGCGACCCTGGAGCTCATACGGCTCGGAGTCGTCCGCGCCTTCCAGGGCCTGCCGTTTGGAGAGATTCACGTTCATCGGACGGAGATCGCCTTCGACGCGACGCAGATCCGTGATACCTACAGATGAAGTGGGGCGGGGTGACGTGTTACGGTTGTGCGTGAGGCGTCAGGCGTGAGGCGAG
>DATFTF010000391.1:0-5897 GCA_035262245.1 Thermoanaerobaculia bacterium | reverse complement strand
TATTCCGAGGCGATCCGGTGGGATCCTTCCGCCGCAGACCTGCGCCGCGCCCTCGAGGACGTCCGGGCCCAGCGTGCTGTGAAGGGAGCTTAGGGAATCATGACCCCTCTCCGGGCGAAGGGGACCTCCGCGTTCGGCCCCAAGGCCATGACCGATCGCGGCTGAGCACTGATGACCACCATCGAATCGTTCGGCGTCACCGACGTCGGGCGCAAGCGGAAGCACAACGAGGACAACCTCCTCTTCGACGTCAACGGGGACAGCGAGGAGGGTCTCTTCATCGTCGCCGATGGAATGGGCGGGCACGCCGCCGGCGAGGTCGCTTCCAAGATTACCGTCGACACGGTCGGAGAGTTCATCGCCGCCACGCGCCAGAAAGAAGAGGCGACGTGGCCCTTCAAGTACAACCACGAGCTGCACTTCAACAGCAACCGCCTGGCGGTGGCGATCGAAAAAGCCAACGAGCGCGTCATGGCGGCGGTGGCCGCGCAGCCCTGGCTGAAGGGGATGGGAACGACCGTAGTGGCCGGTCTGCTCGACGGGAAGATCCTCTCGCTCGCCCACGTGGGAGACAGCCGGGCGTATCTCTACCGCGACGGCCAGCTCTCCCGCCTGACGGACGACCACTCCTGGGTCCACGAGCAGGTCGCCGCGGGGATCCTCACCGAGGACGAGGCGAAATCCCATCCCTTGAAGAATGTCGTGACCCGCGCGCTGGGCGGAGGTCCGTCCGTGTCGCCGGATCTGCAGGAGCTGTCCTTTCAGGCGGGCGACGTCTTTCTCTTCTGCTCCGACGGGCTGACGACCATGCTTTCCGACGAGGAGATTCGCGACGCCCTGGCCGCGCAGGCCGATCCCCGGAAAGCCTGCGAGCGCCTGGTCGGCATGGCCAACGAAAAGGGGGGCGTCGACAACATCACCGTGGTCGTGGCCCGTATCAAGGCGGAGGGTGAAGCGACCTCCGAGGAAAAAACGGTCACCGCGGTCACCGCGAAAAGCGCCTGACGCCAGGCGCCGGCAGGACCTCCCCCTTTCTCGAAACAGCGCCTTTTCCGCCAACGCGGGCATGTTCGGCTCCGTATCAGCGTTGACGGGGAAGGATTCGGAGACTATCCTCGAACGTCAATGCGTGCGCAGTCGATCAGGTCAATCCTGCATAAGGCCCTGATCCTAGGCGCTTTGTGCGCCTGGGTGTCGGGATCCGTCCGGGCCGCCGACAGGCTCGTCCTGACTTCGGCCCCCGGCGCCTGGGAGGCAAGCCCCTTCCACGAGTTCGACGCCCCCGAGTCGATCTGGAGCGGTCGGGCCGTCGTCCGTGACGAAAGGGGAAGCGCCCAGCTCGCGGCCCTTCTCTCCGTAGAGCTCCAGCGCCTCTCCGCCGAGCTCCACGACAAAGAGGGCTGGCGCCCGCCGGTCGCGGCGGGAGATCCGCTGCGGATCTTCATCGCCCGAAAGGACGCGGGAGGTGTGCGCCGCGTCGCCGCCCGGTCGATCGAACAGGCGCATCTGGTCCAACCGACCATCCAGCTCGATGCGTCCGGGCTCTCCGACGCCGAGATCGCCTCCCAGGTCGGTCGGCTCTATGCCGTCGCGACTCTGGCCGCCTACAACGTCTCCGACACGTCTTTCCTCACCGCTGCCGCCGCGGACTACCTGAGCCGCGACGCCGGATTCGAGTGGCGGGAGGCGACACTGGCGGACGCCGCGGCTCCGGAGGTGGATGTCTTCACTCACCCCGACTCCCTGGGGCGTTTGTTCGTCGAAGAGTTCGCCCGCGAAACGGGAGGACCCGTCGCGCTGCGCGCGGTCTGGGAGACGGCCGCCGAGACGGCGGAACCGCCGCTCCAGATCCTGCTGCGCCGCTACGCCGAGGAAACCGGTTCGCCCCAGGAGACTCTGATGCTGCGTTTCGCGGCGCGCGTCTATGCCACCCTGGAGACCAATCCGCTTCCGTCGCGGATTTCGCTCTCCGACCTGGAGACGCAGGGTCTGAACGCGACGGCGCCAGCCGTCTTCGCCATGCGCCATCGGGTTTTCCTCTCCGATTCCGAGACATCCGTCGGCGCCCTCCGCGTCTCCTGGCCGGACCAGGGGTCGCGAGCCGCCGCGATCGTGCGTTACCGCGACGCCGCGCTGCCCGCGGACGTCGTCTACATGACCCCCGGCGCCGCGCGTATGGTGCCTCTGGCGGGCGTCGCGCGCGTCGATTTCGTCGTGGCCGGCGCCGATGCCGGTCCGTCGCTCTCCGGCGCGGTCGCTCTGGTGGAAGGGGTCGGCGCGTTCCCCTTCGCGGGGCTGTCGGCCCAGGCCCTGTCCGGGCCGGGCGGTCCGCATGTGTCCTGGACCACGGCCTCCCACGAGGGCCTCGCGGGCTGGGTCGTCTTTCGCGAAGAAGTCCTTCCGGACGGACGTATCTCCCGGTCCGGTCCGGCGATCATTCCGTCCTCCACTAAGGGGGAGGAGTCGTTTCGCTACGTCTACGTGGATTCGGCGACCACGCCCGGGACCTATTACCGTTACACGGTCTGGGCGGTGACCGATGAAGGCCTCTTGGCTCGCGCTTTCTCCGCGACGCTGAAGACGGAATAGCCGAGGGGGCCGAACCGAGGGCGCCGCCGCGCGCGCCAACCAGGAAAATCATGAGCAGAAATCCGTCCAGAAAGATCCGGCGTGAGCCGGACGTCGGAAAAATCATCGACCGCACGATCGTGCGCCTGTGGGACACGATCGAGGAGCTGGAGGCTCTCAATCCCGCCGAGCTCCTCTATTACCGCGTCGCGGTCTTCGGGAGCGCCCGGATCCGACCCGGGGACAAGGAGTACGCCGAGGTCCGCAAGCTCGCCTCGCGACTGACCGAGCTCGGCTGCGACATCGTCACCGGCGGCGGGCCGGGGCTCATGGAAGCGGCCAACGAGGGGGCAGCCTCTTCGCGCGGGAACGGCAAGAAGAAGACCCGCTCCTTCGGCCTGACCATCGCCGTTCCCTACGAGAAGGCCAATCCCTACCTCGACAGCGTCACCGCGCACCGCACGTTCTTTTCGCGCCTCCACCACTTCGTGCGCATGTCCCAGGCGTTCGTCATCTTCCCCGGCGGGATCGGGACCGCGCTCGAGCTCCTGATGGTCTGGCAGCTTCTCCAGGTCGGCTTCATGACCGAGCGTCCGGTGGTTCTGGTGGGGGAGATGTGGCAGGGGCTGGTCGACTGGATGCGCCGGGAGATGGTGCCGCGCAAGCTCATCAACGCCGAGGATCTCGACCTCGTGCACCTGGTCGGCTCGATCGAGGAGGCCGCAACCTGGATCGAGCGGCACAAGGAGAAGTTCGATCAGGCCCGCGAGAAGCTCATCCTCGAGCGGCGCCGCGCCGCCCGGGCGATCGCCGACCGCGCGGTCGCCGGCGCCCCAGCTGTTCCCGAATGATCTTGCCGTGGTCGAACGCGAAGGGGAGGCGGGAGAGCTCCCGCCGCGAGAACCAACGCGCCTGCGCCGCGTCGTCGCCCCCTTTCGCCTTCCCGCGCACCGGCCGCGCCTCGTAGAGCACTGTCACGTTGTGGCCGCGTGGGTCGCGGTCCGGCTTGGAGTAAACGCCGAGCAGCCGGCCGACCCTGACGGTGAGGCCGGTCTCCTCCTGCGCTTCTCGCGCGCAGCAGGCTTCGGTCGTCTCTCTCCATTCGCAGAAGCCGCCCGGCAGTCCCCAGCGTCCGAGAAACGGCGGCCGCCCGCGCTGAACGAGGAGAAGCCGCCCGCGGCGGTCCCGAATCCAGGCGTCGACCGTCAACTTCGGGAGCTTCGCGTTCTTGTAGGGGTTCTTCATGGGGCCACTCTAGCCCGGCTCAACGCAACGCTGTCCCCGGATCCGTAGGGGCGGGGCTTGGCCCCATCCCACTTCCCGGCGTTCCCGCGCGTTCCCGGCGTTCCCGCTGCGTTTCCCCCTCACCCCCCGTACTTCTCGAAGAACTCGCGGATCTCCGAGGCGGGATCGTGCGTGACGAGCTCCGCCGGCGACTCGCCGTACCAGTCGCGCGGCAGATAGCGGGCGTAGGGCTCTTCGAGAAAGCGGCGGCAGATGAGCGCGATGACGCCGCGGTCGGTCTCGCTGCGGATGAGGCGCCCGGCGGCCTGCACGACGCGCGTCATGCCAGGCTGCAAGTAGGCGTAGTCGAAGCCGGCCTCTTCCTTCTCTTCGAAGTACCGGCGCAGAAGCTCCCTCTCGAAGGAGACTTGCGGCAGGGCCGGCGAGACGACGAACACGCCCGACAGGAGCTCTCCCGGATAGTCGACGCCCTCCGCGTACATTCCGCCGGAGACCGCGAAGAGCAGGATTCCCTCCGGCGGAGGCGACTCCAGGGCCTTTAAGATCTGGCGGCGCTCGAAGTCGGAGAGGTCGGGCCTCTGGACCAGAAGGCGCGCACGCGTCCTGCTCATGACCGCCGCGACTTCCGTCAGGAATCGGTAGGATGGGAAGAGGACCAGGTCGTTGCCCTCGTGCGCGTCGGACATGTCGGCCACGAGCCTCGCGATCCGACCGTAGTTGCGCTCGCGCGCCGTGTAGGTCGTGCGCACCTGCGGCAGGATCATGACCTTGCGGTTCTCCGGCGGGAAGGGCGGCGGCAGCGAGATCGAGGATGTGCGGTCGCGGTCGAGGCCCAGCACGCGCTGGAAAGCTTCGGCCGGCGTCAGAGTCGCGGACATCAGGATCGCCGAGGATGCCGCCGCGAATGTCGGAGCGAGGGCGCGGGCCGGATCGAGGCACAGCAAGGCCAGCCGGACACCCGAATCCCGCCGCTCGACCACGCAGGTGAAGTCCGAGCCGTAAAGATTCAGGACCGCGGCGAAACGCTGCAGGAGGAAGTGAACGTCGAGCACTGGGTCGTCCGGGTCCACGATGCGGGACTCTCTCTTCCAGGCGAGATACCGCAGAAGCTTCGGCTCCCAATCCGCGCGCCACGCGTGGATCGCGTCGGCGGGAGGATCGGTCTCGCCGATGGCCTCGCCTTCGGGCAGGACCCCGGCCGCCTGCTCCAGGATCGCGATCATCTCTTCGACCGAGCGGGCGAGATCGCCAAAGAGATCACCGGGCTGCAGAAGCAGGCGGTTGAGCAGGGCGCGCAGTTCCTCTTCCAGAATCTCCGGCGAGAAGATCTGCCGCGCGCGGTCGGCGAGGTTGTGGGCCTCGTCCACGACCAGGATGGCGTCGGAGAGCTCGTCGCCGGTCAGGTGCTTCAGGGCGACGCCCGGCTCGAAGACGTAGTTGTAGTCGGCCACGATCGCGTCGGCGCGCTGGGCGAGCTCGAGCTGGACCTCGAACGGGCAGACCTCCTCTGCGCGCGCTTCTTCGAAGACGGTGTCGGGATCCTGGTGCGGGAGACTGTCGCGCAGGCGCCCGAGGATGTCCGAGGCGGCCATCTTCTCCGGATAGCCGCGGGCGAAGCGGCAGAACTCCTCGTGGCAGACGATCCGGTCGTTGGCGCACATCTTTTCCTTGGCCCGGACCTGCAGCGACGTGAAGGCGCGCTCGTTCATGGCCTTCAACGCCGAGACGGCCATGGTCTGCTGCAGCGTCTTCGAAGTTAGGAAGACGACCTGCCGGCCCGTCTTGAGGCCGTGGCGCACGGCGGGGTAGAGGGCCGCGGCGGTCTTGCCCGATCCGGTCGGCGCCTCGGCGAGCAGGATGTCTCCCTGGGCGAGCGCGATATCGACCGCTTCCATCAGCTTCTCCTGGATCGGGCGCGGCGCGGTGTGCGGGAAGGGCATCCGGTCGGCGGCTCGAGCCTTGCGCTCGCGCGCCCTTTCCTGGGAGCGCCAGATCGCGAGGAGCCGCGCCAGGCGCGCCTCGACCTGCCGGTCTGCCTCTTCGCCGTCGTAGGGGACCTCGATCGAGATCTCCTCGCCAGTCTC
>DATFTF010000390.1:0-7189 GCA_035262245.1 Thermoanaerobaculia bacterium | reverse complement strand
CCGGGAGGAGACTCCCGGCGTTTGTTTTTGGGGCGCGCGGAGCTCCGGGCTCGGCTCCGGTCTGGAACCGTTGCAGCGCCGGTCGCGCAGCGACCGCCCGTGCTGCAGTCGTGGTTCGGCCGCTGTTTCCTTCAATATAATTGCCGGTCCTCCCCTCGCATGGAGGAATCGGAGATCCCAATGCTCGACGAATTGCGGCAAATCGATGTCTCAGCCATTGCCGAGCTCGTCCGGATCAAGCAGGAGGAGGAGCTCTTGAGCTCCCGCCTGTCGAAGATGGAGACGAGCAAGGAAAAAGTCTCCCGGGGCGTCTACGACCGCGTTCGCAGCGACTACCAGTCCCGCCAGGCGGCCCTCGATGTCGAGTCCCGGCCCTTGAAGCAGCGAGCGCGGCAGCAGTACGCCAAGCTGCGCGCCCTACGGGCGGAAATCGAGAAGACACTCGAAACGGCGTCTCTGGACAAGGAAGAGTTGATCTTCCGCCACGACCTGGGAGAGTTCCAGGACGAGGAATTTCAGACCCGCCTCAGTCAGAGCGAGACGCTGCTGGCCGCCCGGCGCCAGGAGCTGGCCGAAATCGATCAGTTGAAACAGCAATTCATCGACGCGTTCCACACCGAGTCTGACCTGGAGCCGCAGGCGGGAGAGGACATCGAAGAGCTGGCGGCCGCGGACAAGGAGGAGGCGGACCAAGAGAAGACCCGCGTTTCCTCGCCCACTCCCATCGCGCCGCCGGCCGGTTCGGCCCCCGAAGCCACGATGGTCGCTCAGAAATCGGCGCTGGGCGTCACCGCTGCGATCGATCCGGCCGCGACCCGGCCCGACACGGTCATTCCGCCGGCAGCGGGCGTGACCGCGCGCGTGGCCATCCCGCGCATCGTCAAGCAGGCCGAGGAGGGTCCGGCCGAGGAGTTCGCCCTGACGCCGGGCACGACGTCGATCGGGCGGTCTCCCAAGAACCAGATCTCGCTGCCGTTCGCCGAGGTCTCCCGGCACCACGCCAACGTCGTCTTCACCGCGGACGGCTATCGCATTGTCGATCTGAACTCGGGCAACGGTATTCTGGTCAATGGAAGACGGGTCACCGACTGGCTCTTAAACGACGGCGACGTCATCCAGATCGGTATGGAGAAGCTGACCTTCCGGACATGAGACCCGCCCTCGCTCTGTAAATCGCCGCCCCTGGCGCGCCGCCCGGACTGCTAAAATCGAGCCTTCACTCAGGAACACATTCGATGAACGAAGCGCTGCCCCTTCTCGGGTGTCTGGCTCTCGTCGTCGTGGGCGCTCCGATCTGGGCCATCATCGCCGCCCTCCAGGCTCGGAGCCAAGCCAACGACACTCGCCGGCGGGTCGAAGATTTGTCGGCGCGGCTGGATCGTTTCGAAGCGCGGCTCCTGGAGATCCAGCACGCGACGCGGCAACCGGCCGAGGAGATCGACGAGATCGAAGCGGCAGTTCCGGCCGTTCCGGTTCCTGCGCAGGCCGCGCCCTCAGCTCCGCCGCTTCCGATCATCGAGCCGGCGTCTCCGCCGCCGCCCATCGCGGCCGAGCCGCCCCTTTCTCCCGTTGAGCAACTGTCGTCCGCTCCAGCCGGGCCTGCTCCGGCCGAGCCTGCTCCGGCCCGGCCCGCTGCTCCGGCTCCTCCAAGGGGCGCGGGTTTCGATTGGGAGAGCCTCATTTCCGTCCGGGCCTTCGCCTGGCTCGGAGGCGCCGCGCTCTTCCTGGGCGCCGCGCTCTTCCTCCAGTATTCGATCCAGCACGGGTTGATCTCGCCCGCCGCGCGCGTGGCGATCGGTCTGCTCGTCGGCGCCGCAGCGCTCTTCGGTGGAGACTGGCTGCGCACCAGGGCCGCCTGGGCCGGGCAGGCCACCGCGGGCGCGGGAATCGCGATCCTGTACGCGTCCCTTTTCGCGGCCCACGCGCTCTACGCGCTCCTCTCGACGCCGGCCACGTTCGCCGCCATGGCGCTGGTCACGGCAACGGCGGGCCTGCTGGCGGCGCGACGCAATGCTTTCGTGCTCGCCGTGCTGGGAACGCTCGGAGGATTCCTGACTCCGTATCTGCTTTCGACCAAGGAAGACCACCCGATCGGACTGCTCGGATACGTGCTGCTCCTCGACCTCGGCGCCGTCGCGGTGGCTCGACGCCGCGGATGGCTGGGCATCCGCCTCCTCGCCCTGCTCGCCACGGCGATTCTCTACGCCGGGTGGGCCATGGAGCATTTGAACGGCGCCAGGCTTCCCGGCGCCCTCCTTGCGGCCGCCGCGCTGGCCGGACTCTTCGCGGCGCTTTCACCCAACGCGGAGCCCGATCCGAAGAGACGAGACCTCGCGCGCGGAATCGCAGTCCTCGCCGTCATTGGCCCGTTCCTCGCGGCCGCGGTGTTCGCCGGAGAGCCGGCCCTGGATGTCGCTCCGGGCTTTCTGGTCGGCTACCTGCTCTTGGTCGGCGCGGCCACCGTCATCGTCGCGCGCCGGACCTCCTTCGCGCCCCTGGTCGCGCTCGCCGCCGGTCTGTCGGAGGCCGCCCTGCTGGCACGTTGTGGGACGGACCTCTTCCCGGCCCGACGGACCGAGGTTCTCCTCCTCTTTGCCATGATTCCGGCCGCGTACCTCGTCCTCTGGGTCCTCCGCCGCGCCGAAGAACACGAGACGGCCCTGCGAATCGCTGCTGCGGTCGCTCTGGGTGGCGGGCTGTTCGTTCTCTTTAGGATCCTCGGCCTGGAGCCGTCGACCGAGCCGGTTCTGCCGCTCTGGATCTTCGCCGCTGTCCACGCCGGCGGCCTTCTCGCGATCGGGTTCTTTCGCCGCTCGGGCTCCTGGGTGCTTGCCTCGCAGGGACTTCTGTTCATCTCCCTGCTCGCGTTGACGAGCCGTTTCCAGGCCGGCCGCCTGCCGGAGTTCCTGCCGCTGCTTGCGATTCCGACCGTTCTCTATTGGGCGGCGCCCTTCTTGGACTCGCGGCTGCGCACCGACCGCCTGGCGTGGTGGTCGTCGGCGGCCGCTCCGCTATTTCATTACCCGGTGCTCTACGTGCTCGCGCGACACGAGTGGGGCACGCAGATCCTCGGCGCCATCGCTGTTCTCTTCGGAATCGCCGCCCTGGTCTCGCTGAAGGCTTCGTCTCGGATTCTCGGAGACTCCGGCGACCGCCGCTTCAGCGCAGCCCTGTTTGGCGCCGTCACGCTCCTCTTTGTCACCGCCGCGATTCCCATACTTCTGGACAAGGAGTGGATCACCGTGGCCTGGGCGCTGGAGGCGGCCGCGCTGGCCTGGCTCTCGACACGGATCCCTCAGGAAGGACTCGTTCAGGCCTCCGCGGCCCTCGCGGCGGCGGCTTTCGCGCGGCTGGTCTTGAACCCGCAGCTGTGGGGATACCATACGCGCAGCGGAACGCCGATCGTCAACTGGTACCTCTACACGTTCGGCATTCCGGCCGCTGCCTTCCTCCTCTCCGCGAGATGGGTGTCCTGGAGTAGCTGGGCCCGGTCATTCAGGCTCGCCGCGCTCCTGCGCGTGGGATCGGGCCTGCTTTTCTTCATTCTCTTAAACGTCGAGATCGCCGACCTGTACTCGACCGGCACGGCTCTCACGTTCCGGCTCTCCGGCGGCGGCCTCCTCGAGGACATGACGTACTCGCTGGCCTGGGGCGTCTTCGGAATCGGACTCTTCTTTTTCGGTCTGACGCGGCGCTCCAAGGCCATGCGGGCCGCGGCGCTCGTCGTCCTGCTGCTGACGATAGGCAAGGTTTTCCTTCACGACCTCTGGGATCTCGGCGCGCTTTACCGCGTCGGGTCGATCGTGGGTCTCGCCATTGCCCTCCTGGCCGTTTCCTTTCTCACTCAGCGCTTCGTGCTTTCGCGGGAGCAGTCGTGAGAGGCCGGGGCGGGCAGCCGGCGTGCCTTGTCGCAACGCTTTGCTCTTTCGCCCTCCTGGGCGCCCTTGCGCCCGGTGGCTTCCGCTTCTCCCGGCCGGTCGAGGCTCGCTCCGGATGGTCGCGCCTGACGCTGCCCGACGACGTCCTGGACGCTTGCCGGTCGGGTCTCCCCGATCTGCGCCTGGCGGCCCCCGGTGAAGAGGACATCCTTTACGCTCTCGAAGAGGCCATCGCGGCCAGAGCGAGCCGCTTTCCCTTGACCGACGTCGAATCGACGCCCCGGCGAGAAACGACGGCGATCCTGGATCGCGGCGTCGGGGCGCCGCTGGCCCGATCCGTGGACCTGGAGATCGCCGAGACCGAGTTCTTGAAACCGGTGGTTCTGGAAGGGTCCGCGGACGGGACATCGTTTCGCGAGGTCGCACGCGGCTCGGTCTTCGCTGCGCGCGGTGCCCGCTCGACGACTCTGCGCTTTCCTGCCAATGACCGCCGCTACTGGAAGTTCCGTTTCGACGACCGCAACGGAGACCCGGTCCACCCCTCGGCAGCGAGCATCGATCCCGCGGGCACTCCGCCGACTCCGCGGGAAATTTCAATGGCCTGGTCGCTCACCCGGGATGAACCGGCGGCTCTGGCCGCGCGGCTGCCGGCGGCCAATCTCGGCGTGACGGCCGTCCGCGTTTCCGTGGCCGATCCGGCATTCGAACGGACGGCGCGTGTGTACGAGCGGATTTTCTTCCGCGACGAAGTGGTCCGGCGGCTCGTCGGCAGCGGCGTCCTGCGCCGCGCGCCGGGCGGGCCGGAGTCAACCGACATCGCAGTCTGCGACCCGTCCGGGCGGAATCTGGAGATCGACATCGACAATGGGGATGCGCCGCCCCTCCAGGTCACGGGGCTGACCGCCCTGGGCCGCTCGAGGTCGATCCTCTTCTATGCCACCGGGAGCGTGACCCTTCTGTACGGATCCCCATCGGCCGCTGCGCCGCGCTACGACGTCGCCCGAGCGCTGTCCCGCGGCGAGCCGCCCGCAGTTTCCAACGCGAGCCTCGGCCCTCTCCGCGAGCTCACCGCCTCGGCCGCCGTCGCGCCTCCGCCGCGAGGAGCCTCCGTCTCCGCCGGCGACTGGAAGAGTCACCAGCCGGTCCGGAATCTCTCCGCCGGCGTCGCATATCTGGACCTGTCGGGCCGCCTGGCTAGCGAGCTCTCCACGGTGCGCCTGATCGATGCCGCCAACCGGCAGATTCCGTACGTCGTCGAGCGCGGCGCTCGCAGCCGAACCCTGCCGGCGACGCTGCGCTCCTCGCAGAAGGAAAGCCGCACCCTCGTGGAGGTCTCCGGATTCGATCCTGCCGATCGGCCGGACGCCATCACACTCTCCGCCGCTTCTCCCGAATTCTTCTCCCGCGAGGTTCGCGTCTTCGAAGTGGAGCGCGACGCGCGCGGCCCCGCGGGGGAGCGGGTCCTGGGGACGGCGCGATGGGAGCGCCAGCCCGGGGCGCCGCCGGCTCCCTGGACGATCCCGATCGCTCCCCCGCAGGAAAAGAGAGTCACCGTCGAGATCGAGAACGGAGACAACACTCCGCTCGCCGTCGCCAGGGCCCAGCTCCATGTCCCGTTCGTCCGAATCGACTTCGTGCCGCCCCCGGGGGAGACAGTGACGCTCCTCTCCGACAACCCGCAGGCCTCTGCGCCGCGCTACGACTTCGCCATGGTCGCCGACCGGGTGCTCGCCGCGCCGGCGCAGCCCGCGGCGCTCGGGCCGGCGGCCGTGGCCGCGCCTCCTGCCGGATTGCCGCGCTGGTTCTGGGCCGCCGTGGCCGCGGCGGCATTGCTGGTCCTCGCCTCTCTGGCCCGCACGCTGCGCACGGAGACGCCGGGAAACACGGGTTAGATCCGGACTTCTGGATCTGGGACTCGGCGAGGACTAGGGAGCCGCAGGACGGGGCGACGGCGTCGGGCTGACAGCGAAGAGCGGTTTCCTTCCCGAAAGGGTTCCGTCGGGGTAGAGCAGAACAAGATCATCGGACCCGACCAGGTGAAGCTCCTCCCGGGCAACTCGCTCGGCGGGAAAGTCGCGGCTCCGCGCACCCTCGGCCGCCGCTCGCAGGCGCGCGTTCTCCTGCCGCAGAGCGGCGACGCGCCGGTCGAGCTCGCGGACGTCGGCGTGCGCCTTCTTGAGCTCCAGGACGCGGCCGTCGGACAGGACCAGGAGTCCCAGCACGACGGCCGAGCCGACGAGAGAGAGGAAGAACGCCAAAAGGGGCCGGGGGCCTCGGGAGGTCGCCGGCGTCTCGGCGGTGGTCACCGGCCGACCTTCCTCGGACTCACCGGCCGACCCCCAACGCCCCTCATCGCGCGAACGCTCCCGAGCCGGCGAAGACGCCGGCGCCTGACAGATCGTCCTCGATTTCCAGGAGTCGATTGTACTTGGCCAGGCGCTCGCCCCGGCAGGCCGACCCGGTCTTGATGAGGCCCGCGTTGACCGCCACGGCAAGGTCGGCAATCGAGTCGTCACAGGTCTCTCCGGAACGGTGGGAGACGACCGCCCGGTAGCCGTTGGTCTGCGCCAGACGAACCGCGGCGAGCGTCTCGGAGACCGTGCCCACCTGGTTCAGTTTCACAAGAAGGGCGTTGGCCACCTTGTCGGCGATCCCGCGCGCCAGAATGGCCGGATTGGTGACGAAGACGTCGTCCCCCACAAGAAGGATCTTGTGTCCCAGCTGCCCGGTCAGAGCGATCCAGCCGGTTCGGTCCGACTCCGCCATGCCGTCCTCGATCGACACGATCGGATAGTCGCGGGCCAGGGCCGCCCAGTACGCCACCATCTGGTCGGAGGAGAGCGTCTTCTTCTCGCCGGAGAGGACGTACTTTCCCTTCTCGAAAAACTCGGAGGCCGCCGGGTCGAGGGCGATGGCGATGTCCTTGCCGGGCCGGTGCCCGGCCGCCTCGATGGCGGCCACCAGGAGATCCAGAGCCTCGCGGGAGGAAGAGATCGCGGGAGCGAATCCCCCTTCGTCCCCTACGCCCGTGGAAAGTCCCTTCTTCTTGAGAATCGCCTTCAAGGCGTGGAAAACCTCGACCCCGGCCCGCAGGGACTCGGCGAAGCTCTCGAAGCCCGCCGGGCACACCATGAACTCCTGGGGATCCAGAGGATTGTCGGCGTGCGCGCCGCCGTTGATCACGTTCATCATCGGCACCGGAAGGACCCGGGCTCCGGCGCCTCCCAGGTACCGGTAGAGCGGCAGTCCGGACTGCTCGGCGGCGGCGCGCGCCACGGCGAGCGAGGCGCCGAGAATCGCATTGGCGCCCA
>DATFTF010000389.1:0-12455 GCA_035262245.1 Thermoanaerobaculia bacterium | reverse complement strand
CGGGCGAACCAAGCGAAGTACTCCGGCGAGGAATCCGGATAGACGAACGTCCCGCCGACGTAGCGCGGTGATCCGGTGTTGGGCGCGGCGAAGAGCGGCGCGGGGCCGGCGCGGGCCATCCCTTCGAGCACCGTGAGCAGGTC
This sequence comes from Thermoanaerobaculia bacterium, assembly GCA_035262245.1. GTDB lineage: Bacteria > Acidobacteriota > Thermoanaerobaculia > UBA5066 > Gp7-AA6 > DATFTF01. The sequence goes on along the minus strand of DATFTF010000389.1, from coordinate 12,312 downwards.
GGAGGGCCCCAGAGAGCAGTTGGTACCGACCACGTCCGCGCCGAGCTCCATCAATCGCCGCGCGGCCTGCTCCGGCCAGGTCTTGTCCTCGCGCTCCTCCCAGGCGTCGCCGGGAAACGTCATGGAGGCGATGATCGGCAGCGCGGAGACCTGCCGCACCGCCTCGATGGCCACGCGGATCTCCCACAGCGAGAGGAAGGTCTCCAGGATGAAACAGTCCACGCCTCGCGCATCGAGCGCCGCGACCTGCTCGCGGAAGAGCGCCCGCACCCGCTCCTCCGACTCCTCGTCCTGCGGGTCGTAGGCCAGCCAGGTGGGGCCCATCGAGCCGCCGATGAAGACGTCCTTGCCGGAAATCTCGCGGGCCTTCCGGGCGAGCTTGGCCGCCGCGCCGTTGATCTCGCCGACCTGAGCCGCGAGACCGGCGCCCTTCAACTTGTGGCGGCTGGCCCCGAACGTGTTGGTCTCGATCAGACGCGCGCCGGCCTCGATGTACTTCAAATGGGCGTCGAGCACCAGGTCCGGATGCGAGAGGCAGAGCTCCTCGACGCTTCCCCGCGGCGGCGCGATCCGGCTCTGGAGGAGCGAGCCCATGCCGCCGTCCAGGACGAGCAGGCGCTGGTCGAGAGTCTGGAGAAGACGAGAACGTGCGGCGGCCATTGGGGGAGCATCCTATTCGACTGAGGACTGGGGACCGAGGACTGGAGATGGAGACTGGAGACCGGAGACTCAAGCAGCCGGCACCTCAGGAAAGCTCTTCCCGGACGACAGACGCTTCAGTCACCAGTCACCAGTCACCAGTCCCCAGTCACGTAATCGACGGCAGTACTCGCTGGACCGCCCAGACCAGCCCCACCGCCGCGATCGCCACCGATACCGGCACTACGACGCGCCGCCGATACCAATCCTCCCGCCGAAACGGCAGCCCGACCAGGACGAACGCTGCCGCGATCACCGAGAGCTGGCCGAGCTCGACGCCGGCATTGAAGCTCAAGAGCGCGGGCAGAAACTCCGAGCGCGGCAAGCCGAGCTGCGAGAGCACTCCGGCGAAGCCCATTCCGTGGAGCAGCCCGAATCCGAAGACGAGCGCGACGCGCCATGGGGAGAGCTCCGGGCGCAGCACGTTTTCGACTGCCACATAGACGATCGACGCGGCGATCAGCGGCTCCACGACCGCGGACGGAAGCGAAACCACGCCGTACATCGTCAGCGCGAGCGTGATCGTGTGCGCCGCAGTGAACGCGGTGACCTGCGCCAACACCGGCTTCCACCGCGTGCTCAAGAGGAAGATTCCGAGGACGAAGAGGATGTGATCAGTCCCCTTGGGAACGATGTGGGTGAACCCCAGAGCCAGATACTGGCGCGCGACTTCGAGCCGCGTCGGCGCAACGATCGCCGCGGCGATCAGGACCGGCCGGCTCGCCTCGCCTCCTTCCAGCCACTGGCGCGCGGGCTCGCTCTCCCCTTCGGTCCGGACGGTCAGGAGGTAGGTGCCGAGCTTGAGCGAGCTCGACCAGGAGAAAGTCCGCGCGCCGCCCGGGATCGCGCCGGTCAGGCAGAGCACCGGCTCGGCCGCTGCCGAATCGGGGTTCCTCCAGGAGGCGCGGCTCGCGGCAGGCCGCCCGTCGAAGAGCACGCTCGAGCTGCTCTCGACTTCGCCGAGCAGGCGCCCCACCGACGAGGCCGCGAGCTCCGGCGGGAGTCCGGCGATCGGCCGGCGCGGAGGGCGCGCGGAGCGCTCGAAGCCGGGAGGCAGGTGCTCGCGATCGATGAAGACTTCCACTCTGTAGGTCCCGTCTTTCTGGAGAACGGCGAATGTCCGAAGGGTGCCAAGCTCGTGGGCCGCCACGGCTCGCGCGGCGCCCGCAGCGAGGAGGAAGGCTCCGAGGTAGTATCGCGTCAGTCTTGACCAGCGCCGAAATCGGGACGGAGTCACGTGGCGCGCTCCATGGCGTTGCCGTCTTCGAGGCATGGGTTCTCGCCGCTCACGTGGCTGCCGCCCTTCTTCTCCGCACTGTGGCCTGGCCGGAGGTGACGACTCCGGCCTATCTCTGGTCGCGCGGGTTTCTGCTCTATCGAGACGTGAAATATCTCCACACTCCCGGGCTCATCGGACTTCTCGCGCTCTGCTTTCGAGTGTTCGGCCCGGCCACAGCCGTGGTTCGGATCTTCGCTCTCTCCGGCCCGCTGGTGGCGCACGCGCAGGTGCTGGCGGAGACGCGAGCCCTGTCGATCCCGCGCCGGACCCTGGTTTCCGCCTTCTTTCTGGTCTGCCTCTTCGTCTCCAACGGCAATGCCGTGTGGCCGTCCGCCCTCATGGCGCCGCTCGCGCTGCCGCTGGCGCGGTCCCTGACGCAGGAACGCTGGCGGCGCGCCGGGCTCGCAATCGGAATCGCGATTCTCTTGAAGCAAACCGCCGCCTATGTTCTCATCGCCGCCGCGCTCGTTCTCCTGATCCGCCGGCGCGCAAGAGCCATCCTCGAGCTTTCGCTCTTCGCGGCCCTCCCCTACGCCGGCGTGCTGGGAGCCTTCGCCCTGGCCGGCGCGGGCGGGGAGATGCTGCGCTGGACGCTCGCCGTCCCCTTTCAGGTTCAGGAAGTCACCTTTCGTCCGAGCCTCTTCACGATGTCGATGATGGCCGCGGGTTTCGTTCCACTCCTGATCGTCCTGGCGCAGGGCAAGGGCGCCCGGCGGGCCGAAACCGTGTGGCTCCTGGCCGTGGCCGCCGGCCTGACGCTGCTCTCTTACCCGAACTTCCTTCTGATGCAGACCGTCGCCGCCATCCCTCCTCTCGCGGTCGGCGCGGCGCAAGCCCTGGCCCTCCGAGGCCGTCTCTCGCCGGCGATACCCGCGTTCCTGCTCCTCTACACCCTCTCCCGCGGGATCGTCCTGGCGGCCGGAGAAACCTTCGACGCCCGGGTTCTTTTTTGGAACGAGGATCCGGACTTCAACGCCCTGATCGAGCGGCTGCGGCGGCTGCCCGAAACCGCGCGAGTGCACTCGGAGCTCTGGGGCAACGTGCTTCCCCGCGCCGGGCGACTGCCTCCAGGCAGGATCTGGGTGCATCCCTGGCTGCGCTGGTATTTCCCGGTGGAAGACTGTCGGGCGCGGGTCCTCGCCGCCGCCCGCGCTCCGGGCTCCGTGTGGGTCGGCTCCCGCGGCGCGCTGCCGCAGGGAGAACGCGTGGGCCCCTATGCGATCTGGACGGTCCCCGCCTCGCCGCCGCCTGACGCCGGCGCCGCTCCAAACAGCCGGGGCGATCAAAACGGCTACGGTCAAAAGGAATAGTCCAGCCCGGCGCGCACGGCGCGCGGCTGGGCGGGATGAAAGTGAAGGTCGGCCACGCCTCCCGCCGGCTCGCCGGGCAGCCTCGACACATAGTAGTAGTCGATGTCGCTCGCTTTCGCGTCGAGAACGTTGAAGACGTCGACTGTGAGCCGCGCCGACCGCGTGAGCTCCCAGCCAACCTGTGCATTGACCAGCGTCGAGGAGGCCGAGCGGACGCTGTTGTCTTCGATCAAGGGGCGCGGCCCGAAGTAACGCAGGCGCAGGCTGCCGAAGAAGTCCCCGACGTCGACGAGCGAGACGCCCGCCGAGACGACCGACTCGACCGAGCCCGGAATGTAATCGCCGGCCGGATCGTGCCCGGCAAAGCGGGCGCGGGAGAACGCCAGGTCCGCGTCGAAAACGAGGTGGAAGCTCGCAGACCAGTAGTTGGCGACCTCGATGCCGATGCGCCGGCTCGGCCGCGAGGGCTCCGTCGTGCCGGCGTCGCCGAGAAAAACGAGCTCCGACGCGATGTCCAGTCCCCACACCGCCACCGTCGTCTGCAGCCGGGGTATCAGGAGAGTCCGCAGGCCCACCTCCGCGCCTCGGGCCCGGGCGAGTGGAGTGACCCGCGCCACGGCCTGGTGGGTCGCCGGATCCTCGGTGATCGTCGCGCCCCGGGCGTCGTTGCTGTGAAAGCCGTAGCCGACGTTGGCGTAGAGCTCGGTCTGCGAAAACGGCCCGAGCACCAGCGAGAGCTTGGGACTCACGATCGAGCGGCGGCCGTCTCCGGAGTTGGCGGCGTCGTCGCTCACGACGTGGAACCGATAAGCGTCTGCCCGCAGGCCGATTACGGTGCGGAACCTCTCGGACCATCGAATGCTCGACTCGGCGTAAGCCGAGACGCTCGTCTGCAGAACGTGGTCGAGCTCAACGGTGGAAAGGACCCGGCGCGCCTGCGTGTGAAAGAGACCATCCTCCGCGATGTTGTCATTGCGGGCCTGCAGACCGAGGGTCGTTTCCGTCTGCCGTCCAAGCCAGGTGGACAGCCACTGCTGACTGGCTTTCAATCCGGTGACGACCCGGCAGTCGACCTGCCGGATCTGGTCGCCGTGAACCGGATCGTTCAAATCGTAGGTGAAATTGGAGAAGAGCTCGAGGCGGTTGTCGACGGCGTAGGCCGTCACGCGCGTCAGGCTGTCTTCCCCCGTGTGCTGCCAGTCGGCAGCGAGAGAATAGCGCGACGCCTCGCCGCCGTCGGTGGGGTCGACGGAGCCGAATCGGGAGACCTGCCCGTCGGCAACGGCGCGGTCGGGAATCTGGTCCGTCGCGTTCCATCGACTCTGGTACCCCATCGCCGTCAGCGAAAACGCGTCCAGGTCGCTCCGCTGGCTGTAGCGAAGGACGCCGTTGTACCTGTGCGCGTTGTCCGGGTGCACCCACGGCCCGTCTTCCTGAGCCGCTTCCAGGGCCCACAGGAGCGTCCCGTTCCCGACCCGGGGCGACTGCGCGGCGAGAGCGCGCGCGTAGCCGTCCTCGCCGGCGCCGACCCTGGCGATCGGCCGGTCGAGACCATTGACGAGCTGGATGCTGGCCGAGCCGGCGGTCGAGAAGTCCCCCTGATCGGCGGCGTAGGGTCCCTTCTGATACTGCACGCCGCTGACGAGCTCGGGGATCACGAAGTTGAGATCCGAGTAGCCCTGCCCGTGGGCATGCGACGGCATGTTGACCGGGATACCGGCCACGCTCGTCGCGAAATCGGTGCCGTGGTCGAGGTTGAAGCCGCGCAGGTAGTACTGATTGGCTTTCCCCTCGCCGCTGTGCTGGCTGATGACCATCCCCGGAACGGTCTCCAGAACTTCGCCGGGGCGGAGGATGGGCCGCTCGTCGATCTGCATCCCGCTCACCGTGCCTTGAGAGGCGGCGCTGGCCACACCGATCAGGCTCTGCCCGGCATCGGCGACGTCGGCCAGGTTGGGAAAGGATTTCTTGCCGGTCACCACGACATCCGCGGTGACCGCGAGGTGGAGCACAGCGTCGACCGAACGCGGGGCGTCGGCAGAAAGAGCTATCCCGTGCCGCATGACTCCCACGAAGCCGGGCAGCCGGAACGAGACGCGGTACGACCCGGCGGCGAGACCCTCGACCCGGAAGCGGCCGTCGCTATCCGTAGCCTCGATCCGCGGCCGCTCCAGCCCGCCGCCTTCAATCTCGACGGTGGCGCCGGGCAGGCCGGATCCCGATTCGTCCGTCACGCGGCCGGACAAAGACGCGGCGCCAAGTTCTGCGGCGGCGAGCGACAACAGGAGGCCGAGAAGAACGATCTTCATCTTTCTCTTATTTGAGTCGACACCGTGACGCTCTCTCTACGGTCGCAGGTGCGCCCCGGATGTCCCGTCGCCTTTTCTCGCTCCGAGTCTGGGCCTCGTGGTGCCCCTCGCGGCGTGACCAAGTTTTGCGAACTGGATTCGCAAACGACTCACGCCGCGGGAGCCGGAGCGGAGCTTCGGGATCAGGCGTTTGGTCGAGCGGCTTTGCGCGAGCCAAACGCCGGTGCGCCCATAGGGCGCAGATCCCGAAGCGCAGCGCAAGCGACGGTCTAGCTGGACAGACTGCCGACGAACCGCTCGTAGGTCTCGACTTCCGACGGGCTGCCGATGGCGAAAGGAATCCGCGCGTGAAGGGCGTCGGGGACGACGTCGAGCGCATTCTCGCGCCCCGTGGAGCCCCGCCCGCCGGCCTGCTCGGCGACGAAAGCCAGCGGATGGCATTCGTAGAGCACGCGCAGCTTGCCCCGCGGCTTCCCCGAGAGGGCGTCGGCGGGATACAGGTAGATGCCTCCCTCGAGGAGAATGCGGTGGAAGTCTCCGACCATGGAGCCCGAGTAGCGCGTCGAATAGGGCCGCCCGGTCGCGGGATCCTGCTCCTTCAGCCAGTCGACGAATGCGCGGTCGGCCTTGCTCCAGCCGTCCGAGCGGCCCTCATTGACGGCGTAGCCCCGTCCGCGATCGGGCATGCGCACCGAGCGCACGGTCAGCAGAAACTCGCCGATCGACGGCTCGAGGGTGAAGAGATGCACGCCTTCGCCGCAGGTGTAGACCAGGAGCGTCGCCGGACCGAACAGGATGTAGCCGGCGGCCACCTGCTCCCGGCCCGAGCGCAACAGATCGGCCTCCTCCTTCTCGCCGCGGCGCCGCACCGAGAAGATGGAGCCGAGCGTTCCGTTGACGTCGATGTTGGAGGAGCCGTCCATCGGATCGAAGAGGACGGCGTAGCGGCCTCCGTCGGCTCGGGCCGGATAAACGAAGGGGCGGTCCATCTCCTCCGACGCCGCGACGGAGACCAGCCCGCCGTAGTCGAAGGTCTCCAGAAGAATCTCGTTGGCCACGAGGTCGAGCTTCTTCTGCTTTTCCCCGGAGGGATTGGCCGAGCGGGTGGCTCCGTGGAGCTTCCGCAGGCCGGCCAGAGCGAGCTCTCGGGCGATGCGCTTGCCGGCGAGCCCGAACCGCATCAGCAGCTGCGTGAGCTCTCCCGTAGCGCCGGGATGGGCGTGCTCGTTTTCCAGGATGAAGCGGTCCAGGGTGATGGGAGCCACTGTGGAAATTCTATTGGATCATTGATTCATGGATCCATTGACCTATGGCGCCAATTGGGCCGTTTAGGGTCAATCACACAATGAATCAATGATTCAATGAATCAATCCCGCGGCCGGGTCACCGGCCGGCCACGAACTCCTTCCACGCCGGCTTGGGCGTGCCGTCCGCCCTCTGAAGACCACGGTTCGCGAAGAACGCGTTGCGGCGAGCGGCTCCGGGCATCTCGCCCCCTGCGGAAGCCGGCGGATCCCTCAGGGTCGCATAGCGGGCGAATAGAAGGCGCTTCCCGTCGGCGGAGGCCACGAACGCGCGCATCCGCCGGACGAACTCGGCCTGCTTCTCCGGGCTAGAGGCGTTCTCGGGCGCCGAGGAGTAGCTCACTTCCGGAAACGCGATCGGGCGGCCCCCGCTCGCGTCGAGCAGCCGCTTCCAATCGTGCTCCAGAGAGTCCGGGGGGCGATGTATGTACGGCTGTCCGGAGGCGAACGGCGCGTAGAGATAGAAGAGAACCGGGCTCTGCTGGTGGAGACGAGCGGCGACCATCGGCGCGGGGCTGTCCGTCGGCGAGAGCGTGGTCACCCCTACCAGGACGTCGGGCGCCTTCTTCTTCAAGAACTCCACCGCGCCTGCGAAGAGGCGGCGATAGGCCTCGAGCTCCTCGGGCTTGTCGAAGAAGTAGACGTCGGCTTCGTTTCCGAGGGAGATCGTCGCGATGTCGAGCAGTGCCGGACCGAGGGCATCGAGCAGGTGGCCCAGCCGCAGCGAGAGCTTCGGATCGTCGAAGGCGAGTGCAGCGATGTCGGCCGGAACCCTCTTCTCGCGGATTGCTACGAGCGGAAGATCCAGGTGCACGTTCGCGCCGGACTGCCGGAAGATCCGCGCCGCATGCACGGCATCGTCGACCCGATAGTGCCCCGGCGAGGGCTCGGCCTCCGGCCACGAGACTTCCACGGCGAACTCCGAGACGCCGCCCGCGCGGAGCTCGGTCAGCAGCTTCGCCTGCGCTTCCGGTCCCAGGTGCCGGGTCAGCTCAATCGCGAGGCCGAGCTCGGTGGTGTCCCGGGCATGGCGCTCGGGAGCCCCGATCGCAGCGATTGCGAGCATCGAGATCGCGGCCGGCCATTTGCGCGCGCGCATTCCCTCATTATCCGCGACCAGCGCCGGCGGTTCCCATCACCCGATGACCCGATTCTCGGATCACCCGGTGACCCAATGGCGAGGAGACCCGATTCCTATGACGGTTTTCCCGCCAGGACGATCGGGCCGGTCGGCTGCGGCGTGCCGCCGCGAGGCTCCACGGTGACGGCGAAGTTCTGGGCCGCCGGGATAGCCGAGAGATCCGCGGATTCGAAGAGCGCGCGTCCGGATTCGTCGGCGTCGAAAACACCCGCCGGCACCGGCTTGCCCTGGGCGAACACCCATAGCTCGTACTGCTTGCCGGCCGGCAGCGGCTCGAGCGCCGCCGCGACCAGGATGCCGCGCTTGGCCTTCTCGCTCCAGTACACCTTGCCCCTCGCCGCGGGCTGAGGACCCTGTCCTCCCAGCAGGAGGATCTGAACGTCGTCGCTCGCCAGCACTCGGACCCGCAGGTCGCGGCGGGCCAGGTCGCGCCGCGCGTTCTCCACATTCGCGGCAAGCTGGGCGGCGCGGCTGGCCAGCTCTTCCCTCTGGCGTCGCAGGCGTAGATCGTCGCTCACCAGGACGGCCAGAAGAAAAAGGGCGGCCACGGCCAGGAGCCTTCGCGGAAGCGAAGCCCGAGAAGGTCCGGGCATCGGGAGGCTCACGGGGCGGATCGACCGCAGGAGCCGCTCCTTCAATTCGGGTGCCGGAGTGATCTTGCCGACCGGCGCGGCCAGCGCCGCGGAGGCCTCGCGGAAATCGATCAGCAGGGTTTCGCAGACCGGGCATCTCTCCTGGAGATGGCGCGCGAAGTCCGAGCCCTCCTCGCCCAGGGACAGCCCCAGGGCCTGGAGCGCCGCGAGCTCCTCAAACCTCTCGTTATGCGCCATCGGATCCCCCACGCAGATACGGCCGCACGCGTTCCCGAAGTTTCATGAGTCCCAGGCGCGCGCGCGTCTTTACCGTGCCGAGCGGCGTCGCCGTGCGCGCGGCGATCTCCTGGTGGGTCAGCCCCTCGAAATACGCGAGCTCCAGGGTCTGACGCTGATCGGCCGGCAGCTCCGCGATCGCCGCGCGGCAGAGCGCCTGCCACTCGCGCTCCACCGAGTCCGCCTCGACATCTCGGGGATCGGCCCGATCCGGCAGGGCATCGACGCCGACCAGACCGGCGCGCGCCGCTGGCCGCCGGGAGCGAAGGCGGTCGATCGACCGGCTGCGGGTGGCCATCAGAAGCCAGGCGAGCACGCTCCCCCGGGAGGCGTCGAAGGTCGAGGCCGACCGCCAGACGAAGAGAAAGACCTCCTGCAGGACTTCTTCCGCTTCTCCCGTCGTCCCGATGATGCGCTGAGCCAGGCCGAGCAGCCGCGCCGAATGGCGGTCGTAGAGTGCGGAGAGCGCGTCCGGGTCGCGGGCCTCGATCCGCGCGACCAGCGCGCGATCGTTCTCACCCAGAGCAGAGTTCATCGATTGATCTACGAACGGTCCCGCCCGATGGGTTTGATCTTATGCGATTTCTAAGGAAATCCGCCCTGCCGGCTCCCTTCGTACCTGCCTCCGAGACACACGGCCGGGACGCCGCCCGGCCCTGTTGCGCAAGGAGGAGATCCATGAACCTTTCCCGATTCCGTAAACGCCGCGGCCGTTGGACCCGGGCGATCGCCGGGCTGGCGCTGGCGGCGACCCTCGCCGCGCCCGTTTCGGCATCCAGCCACCGCGAGGCTCCGGGCATCGCCAAGTATCCGCTCTGGGACAACACCGACGTCTATGCCTTCCGCGACCCCGTTGTCACGGACCGGCTGACGATCTTGTCCAACTGGATCCCCCTGGAAGACCCGTCCGGTTTCCCGAACTTCTTCCACTTCGACGAGAACGCCTGGTACCAGATCCATATCGACAACGACGGCGACGGCGTGGAGGACATCACCTACCGTTTCATCTTCACCGAGAACGTCCGCAACCCCGGGAGCTTCTTGCAGTTTCTCGGTCCGGTCTCCAGGCTCGATGATCCCAACACCAACATCTATTACACCTATACGATCGACAAGATCATCGGACCGGCGGGCAACGACGTTGCCGCCGCCAACATCACGCGCGTCGGCTCGGGCCTGCTGGAAATCCCCAACAACGCCGGACCCAAGACGTTCCCCAACGGCTACAGCGAGGGTTCCGGCCTCATCGCCGGCGTCTACGCCATCGACGGCGACACCAAGGTCTTCGCCGGCCCGCGGAGCGACATGTTCTTCGTCGATCTGGGCTGGCTGGGCGATCTGCTGAACTTCCGGCCCGACACCCTGCCCGGAAACCACGGCGGCGGCGTCAACGGCGTGGCCGGATTCAACACCCACACCATCGGCATGCAGATCCCGCTCGCCGCGGTGACCAAGAACGGCCAGTTCCCCACCTCGGCGTCCGATCCGAACTCGATCATCGGAGTCTGGGCCGATACCTGGGTGCCGCAGAGCCGCGTCTACCAGACCTCCGGCGCCAAGCCCACCGTGTCGGGCCCCTACGTCCAGGTTTCACGCCTCGGCTTCCCCCTCATCAACGAGGTGATCATCCCCTACGGCATGAAAGACCACTGGAACGCCACCGCGCCGAAGGACGACGCGCAGTTCATGGGCTACTACCAGGATCCCGAGCTCGCGCGGATCATCAACAGCCTCTATCCCATCGTCACCATCCCGCCTGCCCCGCGCGCCGACATGCTGGTGCTCGGCCTGGGGGTGGACGGCCTGACTCGGCGCCCCAACGAGGTCTTCTCCGACGAGCTGCGCATGAACCTCGCCGTGGCCCCGACGCCGATCTTCCCCACCGACCAGACCAACCGCATGGGCGTTCTGGGCGGGGACAACGGCGGGTTCCCCAACGGCCGGCGTCCCTGGGACGACATCGTGGACATTGACATCCAGGTCGTTGTCGGCGTGCTCCAGCCGGCCTTCAACATCGCGCCCAACAACCAGCTCGGGGACTCGGTGGACGGGCCGGACAAGCCCTTCTTGATTGGATTCCCGTACCTGAGAAGCGGCAGCAGCAGCTACACGCACTCCCACGACAACGCCCCCGTGTTCCTCCACCCAGAGTCGGTCAAGAGCGACGCCCAGTAACCCCTTCGACCCCGGTCCGGGCACGAGCTCGGACCGGGGCTTTTCATTCAAGATTCGAAAATTCGAGATTCAAAATTGGACGACGAAGTCGTAGTCTTTCTCTACGTCAGTCTTGAATCTTGAATCTTGAATCTCGAATTTCGAATCCGGAGGTTCCCATGTCCTCTCGCCGCGACCTCTTCCGCACTGCAGCTCGCACGGGACTTGTTCTCGGCCTGACCGCTGCCGGCCGGCCGCTCTTCGCGATCCCGGAAAAAGGGGTGAAAACCAAGGCGCCGGCGGCGATCTACGACGACATCGTGCTGATGAACACGGCGCTGGACATCGAGCACCAGGCGATCTGGGCCTACGGCCTGGCGGGCAAGAGCGGACTGTTATCGGCGAAGGCCAAGGAGGTTGGCCTCCTCTTCCAGGGAAGCCACGAGCTCCATCGGGACCTTCTCGCCAACGCCGTCAAAAACAAGGGGGGCACGCCCTCCGAGCCCAAGAAGGAATATGTCTTCGGAGTTCCACTGACCAACGAGAAGGATGTTCTGGAGCTGGCCTTCAAGCTCGAAGTGGGAGCGGCGCGGGTCTACCTCTACGTCGTCGACCGTTTTCAGGACCGCGCGCTTGCGGCGTCCGCTGGCAAGATCCTCTCCGACGAGGTGCTGCACGCCACGGTGCTGCGGTCAGTCTTGGGAAGGGAACCGGTGCCGACGTTCCGGTTGATTGAGAGCTAGAAAGAAGAATTGCGAATTGTGAATTGTCAATTGGGAATGGGGCGAAGATGCCCCTTTCCGGCCCTATTCACAATTCACAATTCGCCATTCACCATTCTCCTCGTCACTTTCTTTTTCCTTCCTCCCCCGCATTTTCCGGGATCGCCACAGGGCCGCCCTTCAGATCCTCGCGAATGATCAGGTCCAGGAAGAGCTCCCGCACTCCTTCCTTGCCACCCCGTCGGAACGCCGAGCGGACCTCGGTCGGCTTCAGGGCGATCCCGGTCATGGTCTTCAAGTACTGACAAAAAACATAGACGCGCGACCGGAAAGAGATCACCAGGAGAATGAAAAGAACCACGGCCGCGGAGAGCATCGCCCACGCGCCCGGCGAGGTGAGACCGAAGAGTTGCCTCATCGAAAGCTTCTCTCAAGATTAGCAGAAGAGGCGCGGCCGAGCGACGGTGGACGCGGTTGGCACGGGCCTGAATCTTGCCTGGACGCCACGGGAGTCAGGAACGATGC
>DATFTF010000388.1:0-3408 GCA_035262245.1 Thermoanaerobaculia bacterium | reverse complement strand
AAAGGCTGCAGGCCCTGACCGATCCGAAGACCGGCGATCGGGCCGTGTCCCGCGTCTTCAAGCGCGAGGAGGTCTACCGGCGCTACGATCCCCGACTGATCCCGGATCTCATTGTGACCAACCGGCCGCCCTACCGTGTCTCCTGGCAGGCCTCGCTGGGCGTTCCGACCTCGACGATCTTCGAGGACAACCGCGACGTGTGGAGCGGCGACCACTGCTCGCTCGATCCCGATCTCGTCCGCGGCGTCTTTTTCGCGTCCCGCCCGTTTCGGACGGATCGCATTCCGGGCATCGCCGACGCGACGGCGTCCGTGAGGGCGCTCGTTGGCGCTGCCGCCCCTGAAGATGCTTCAGGGAAATCGCTGTGGTAAGTCACGATTTGCGATTTGCGATTGGTGATTTGTGATTGGGGCGAACTCGTTCGATTCGGGCGGCTGCGACACCTCCCGACGCAATCGCAAATCGCAAATCACAAATCACAAATTCTTGCTGACTGTCCTTCTGCTTCTTTCAGCGCTCCTTCTTTCAGCCCCCCTTCTCGCTCAAGAGACTTCCCAAGACTCACAGCGCCATTCGGACTTGGAAAAGATCCGCTCCCGCATCGGCGTCCTGAAGAAGCAGCTTGTCGAGAGCCAGAAGAACGTGGCCACGCTGTCCGAAGAGGTCAAGCGTCTGGACCTGCGCGTCGAGATCGGAGAGCGCGAGACGCAGCTCTTGGCCGCGCGCCGCACCGAGCTCGCGGGCCAGCTCGAGGCGAGCACTCGCGAGCGGGAGGCTGCCGCCGGGTCCGCGGACCGATTTGCCCGGGCCCTGGTGACGCGGGCGCGGCTCCTTCACCGCCTCGGACGCTACGGCTACTTCCGCGTCGTTCTGGAGGCGCGCGACGCGGCCGGTTTCCTTCAGGGGATCGGCCGGCTCGACGAGCTCGCGCGCCGCGACGGAGCGCTCCTGGCTTCGTACCGGCAGGCCCAGGCGCGCCTGGACGCCGAGCTCGACCGCGAGCGGAGCCTGAAGCTCGATCTGGACGACAACTTCCAGCGCAGCCGGCACGAGCTCGCCAATCTCGCCTCGCTGCGGCGTCACCGGGAAGCGCTCCTGGCCCAGGAACGCACCACCTCCGCTTCCCGCCGCAACGAGGTCGGAATTCTGGCCGACAAGGCCGAGCGCCTGGAACGCCTGCTGGCGACTCTGGCTCAGCAGTCGACGGGAGAGACGGCCGACGGAACTGCGGGCATCCGTCCCTGGAGGGGCGTGCTCGACTGGCCGGCTCGCGGCGCGCTGGTGGAGACCTTCGGCCGTCATCGACACCCCAGATTCGACGCCTGGACCGTCTCGAACGGGATCGCCATCTCCGTCTCCGCCGGGACTCCCGTGCAAGCGGTCTACGCGGGCCGTGCCGTCTATGCCCAGTGGCTCGCGGAGTATGGAAACCTCGTCATTCTGGACCATGGAGACGGCGTCTTCACGCTCTACGCCTGGCTCCAGTCGGTGGCGGTCTCGGCAGGCTCCTTTGTTGCGGCCGGAGCCACCCTCGGGACCGCGGGCACCGGGCCGGGGCGCGACGAGCCCGGCCTTTACTTCGAGGTGCGCGATCGTCAGAAGGCGAGCGATCCGGTGGCGTGGCTGAGGTGATTGAGCCATGAATTCACTGATCCATCGATTCATTGATCCATTGTTTGATCGGGGCTCGTCGAGCCCCAATTTTTCCGAGAGCCAATGAATCAATGAATCAAGGACTCCATTCTTTCGGCCTTCGAATAACTTCTCGACCCCTTCTGTTACCATTGCCGCTATGAAGTCCAACCGCTCCCGCTTGCTCTTCGTCGTCGGTTCGATCGCCGCGCTTTTGTCGATCCGCGCGGTCAGCAATCCCTCCGCCAAGCGGGACCCCGCCACCCGGGCCCTGGCCATCTTCTCCGACGTTCTCGGCCTGACCCGGCAGAACTACGTGGAGCCGGTGGAGACGCGTGCCCTCCTGCAAGGGTCCTACGACGGCATGTCCGACGCGCTCGACGCCTTTTCCTACTACGTCCCGGCGTCCGAACGCGCGGCCTACCGCGCGCAGGAAGGAGCTGGAGCAATCTCGCCAGGAATCGTTCTGGCCCGCCGTGGAGGACTGTCCTACGTCGTGGCGCCCCTGCCCGGGTCTCCGGCGGAGAAGGCGGGCGTCAAATCGGGAGATCTCATCGACACGATCGACGGCAAGCAGGTTCGCAACTCGCCGCTCTGGAAGGTCAAGGCCGCGCTGGAGGGTCCGGAAGGGACCCACGTGGAGCTGCTCATGTTCCGGGGCGGAGACGAGCGGCGGGTCAAGGTCCAGTTGACGCGCGCGCGTTTCCAGGCGCCCGCACCTTCCACCCGCTGGGAGCGAGACGTCGCCATTGTCCGCATTCCCACCTTCTCGGAAGAGACCGCCGCCGCCTTGCGGCAGGCCGCCGAAGAGGCGAGCCGTCGTTCGATCACGCGGATGATCGTCGATCTGCGGGGAACGATCGGCGGCGAGATCGCGGAAGCCGCTCCCGCCGCGGCGGTGTTCACCGGCAAGGGAACCGTGGCCAAGGTCGTGTCGCGGAGGGCGATGATCGCGCCGCTCGAGGCGGGGACGGAGCGGATCTGGAAAGGACGTACGGTGATCCTGACCGACGACGCGACGGGAGGACCCGCCGAGGTTTTCGCCGCGGCGGTGCATGATCGCGCCGACGGCACGACGGTGGGGGAGACCACGGTGGGGATGGCCATCGTGCAGCGGCCGGTTCCGACCGAGGCGGGTGGGATCCTGTACATGACGGTAGGGAGATACGTTTCCCCCTCCGGCGCCGTTCTGGGCGGGCGAGGCCTCAATCCGGACGAGAAGGTACTCGTTTTCCCCGGCGAGTCGGATGCCAAGGATCCGATCCTGACGCGTGGTCTGGAGGTCGTGCGGGGCGCATCGCTCAGCCGGCATGCTGCCTAACGCCCCATCGTCGCCTGCGGACGCTGACACACGTTGAGCCGCAGACGCTCCCGGATCTCTGGCCCGACGCTCTTTTTCGCCCTCCTCTCCCTCCTTTTGGGAATCGCGCTTTATCTGAAGACACGTCCTCCCCGGCAAATCCCGGCGCCGGTTCCTTCGCCTGCCCCGAGTCCTTTCTCGTCCCCGCGACCTCCTCTGCGAACCGCGGGTCCCCGCGTCCGTTCTCCGCATCCTCCCGTCTCCCCGTCCCCTCATCTGCCCGCCTCCGCGGCCGCTGCCCTTCTGCCGCGCGTGGCGATCCTGATCGACGATCTGGGAAACGATCAGGCGGCGGTGGATCGCATCGCACGGTGGAAGGAGCCGGTCTCCGTCGCCGTGCTCCCCGGCCTGGCCTCCAGCGCGCGGACGGCGCGGGAGCTCGCGGCCTCCGGCAAGCAGGTGCTGCTCCACCTTCC
>DATFTF010000387.1:0-6052 GCA_035262245.1 Thermoanaerobaculia bacterium | reverse complement strand
GTCCCAGAACGAGCGCCGGATCCTGCGATTGGTTGTCGACGACACTCGAATAGGAGAGGAAACCGGTGATTCCGTCTCCGCTCACGATGCAGTAGGCGGCGGAAAGATCGCCTTTGGCTCCGACCGCTCCGAAGATGTCGTTGATCTGCACGGCCTGTCGCGATCCCAGATTCCGATTGGCCGTTCCGAGAAGCTCGCCGTCGGCCCGGTAGAGGGAAAACGTCAGCGGCAGGACGCCGGTGCCGAGGTTGAACGCGCCGACGTTGCTCCGGAATCCCCGGCCGGGATCGGAGGAGCCGGAGAGCGATGGGATCACGGAGGTTGTGGGAGGAACGGCTGCGGCCACTCCGGGCACCAGCTGCCCGACGGTCGGCCCGGGCTTGGAGGGCGTATAGAGCCGGCTGGTCACCACGGCTCCGGCCCCGCCGCTGAAGTCCACGGCCCCGCCGGTCTCCGGCGCGTGGAACAGACTGGCGATGATGTCGTCGAGCACGAGCTCCTGCCGGGGAGGAATCACAAGGATCTGATCCGCATCGCCGCAGGCTCCGGAAAAGCAGTGGTACAGCGCCTGGACCGCCGTCGACGCCGAAGTCGAGACGTTGAGAATGCGCACGTCGGAATGGAAGAACGTGGGCGGAACGCCATGCAGCGACGCGGCTACCGGAAGCGTGACCGAGACCGGCCCGGCGGGAATGCCGTTGGCTCCCTGGATGAGGGTCAGGTCCTGCGACACGTTGTCGACCACAGATGCGTAGACAAAGAGCGGATGGATGCCGTCGCCGGTAACGATTCCGTAGGCGTCCGGCACGTCGGTCGAGACCCCGATCGTTCCAAAGACGTCGTTGACTTGATAGGCCTGGCGCGCGCCGACGACGTGCGCGGTGTGCCCGAGCGGATCGCCACTCGGCGTGAACAGAGCGAAGTCGACGCTCACGGCCGTGTCGTTGCCGTTGTAGACCCCGACATTGGTGCGGAATCCTTTCGAGGGGTCTCGCGAGTAAGAGAGCGACGGAAGGGCGGATGTGGGAAACGCCTCCTCCGCGCGGAGCCCGGCCACGGCCATTCCGACGCTGGGAGCCGGACTGCTGGGCGTGTAGAGGCGGCTGTTGACCACGATGGAGCCGGTGCTGAGGAACTCCATGGCTCCCCCCGATTCCGCGGCGCCGAAGAGGGTGACGGCGGCGTCGGCGAAGGAGCGCATCTCGCGCGGTGCGAGCTTGAAGGACTGCGTCGCCGCGCCGCAGGACCCCGAGAAGCAGCGGTAGGTGGCCGTGACGTCGGCCGGCGCTGCCCCCGAGGCGTTGAACACAGTCACGTCGGAATGGAAGAAGCTTCCGCCCGCGCCATGGATCGAGGCCACGACCGGAATCGTGGCGGTGTCGATGGCCAATTGATAACGGGTCAATGCGAGGTCCGCCTTGATGGAACCCGTGCCCAGCACGTTAGAGAGGCCGA
The DNA here is from genome assembly GCA_035262245.1 of Thermoanaerobaculia bacterium. Classification (GTDB taxonomy): domain Bacteria; phylum Acidobacteriota; class Thermoanaerobaculia; order UBA5066; family Gp7-AA6; genus DATFTF01. The sequence continues at coordinate 4,597 of DATFTF010000387.1, read as the reverse complement.
TGGCGTTCTCCATCGCCTGGACCACCGCGGGGACCTGGCCGCTCCCCGCGGTCTTGATCCCCTCGGCGAGCGCCACCAGATCGGTCCACATCTTGTCGGTGACGGTCAATGTGCTTCCTCGTCCGTCGACCAGCGCCTGAACGACCGGCTTCCACTCCGCGTCCACGGTCGAGGCGGTCTTCGTCAGGCCGGCGCTTTTGCGGACCGTATTCTGGAGCGTGCTGCCGTAGGCCATGTAGAGCTCCCGCAGGCGCCGGCCTCCGCCGGTCTGGGGCAGCACCTCGCTCAAGAACTGGTCGTAGGGAGCCGCCTGCACCGACTCCGTGCCGATGCCCGGGCCGCGGCCGGGCGGCGGCATGTACTCGCAGCTTCCGGCGGCGAGCCCGGCGAGAAGGACGACCGCCGGGCCGATCGGCCGGCGGCGGGGTCGAGACCCTCGATCGGGGCGGACCATGGGAACCCTCCTTGACCTTCGGATCATAAATGCGGCACACAATACATATATTGTTATTCACCGGACCGATCGTCCCAGGATGAAGACCGGGTCCTGAGACTGGTTGTCGACCACCGCCGCGTAGGCGTAGAGGGGAAGCCCCGCGTCGGACGCCACGATGGCGTAGCCCCCCTCGGCCTCCTGGGCGACGCTGCCGGCGGCGAAGGCGTCGGCGATTTGCGCGAGTTGCCGGCTCGGCACCGCAAGTGAGGTCCGGCCCAGGGTGCGCCCTTGCCCGTCGTACAGCGTGACGACCGCGTTCAGGTTCTGGTCGTTGGGGTTGTAGACGCCGATGTTCGTGCGGAAGCCTCGCGTCCGGTCCGGGCTCGAGGAGAGAGACGTCAAGATCGCTCGAGTGGTCGCCTCGCTCTCCCGGAGGCCCGGGAGGCCGCCACCCACCGTCGGTTCGGAGCGGGCGGGCGTGTAGATCCGGCTTTCCACCAGCACGCCGCCGGTGAATTCGATGGCGCCGGACGTCTCGGGCGCTCCGAAGAACGTCGCGACGATGTCGTCGAAGACTTTCATTTCGCGCGGCGCGACGGCGAAGGTTCGGAGCGCATCGGCGCAATGGCCGGTCGAGCAGCGGTACCGCGCCCCGACGGTCACCGGCGAAACGGTGGACGGATTGAAGACGCGCACGTCGGAGTGAAAGAAGCTGCCGCCTACTCCGTGGACGGAGGTCGCCACTGGAAGCACGACCGGTTCGGAGGAGGCCGCCCGGTCCGCGCGTCCGGACACCAGCGTGAAATCCTGGGTGCGATTGTCGACGACCGCGGCGTAGGCGAAGAAGCGGTGCGCGCCGTCGCCGCGCACCACGCAGTAAGCGTCGGCGACGTCCCGGGCGACTCCGGCTTCGTCGAAGACGCGGAGCTGAAGCGACGATTTGGGTCCGACCGGACGCGTGAATCGGGCGATCGGGGCGCCCTGCGGATCCCGCAGGTCGAAATCGAGCGTCAGCGGGACGTCGTTGGGGTTGTACACCCCGACGTTGGATCGGAAACCGCGCGACGCGTTCGCCGAGTGGGAGAGCGCGGTCAGGACCGCCTGGGAGGTGGCCCCGGCGTCGGAGAATCCGACGAGCGAGGCGCCGGTCGTGGCCGCGGGGCGTGATGGCGTGTAGAGGCGGCTCTCGACGAGAACGCCCGACGGGCCTTCGAACTCGATCGCTCCCGAGGACTCCGGAGCCTGGAAGAGGGTCGCCACGATGTCCGTCAGGACCCGGCTCTCTCCGGCCGCGAGCATCACCGTTTGATCCGATTCCTTGCAGGATCCGGTCGCGCATCGATAGCGCGCGGTCACCGTCGCCGGCTCTGCCGAGCTGTTGGTCAACGTCACGTCGGAGTGGAAAAACGACGCGGAGGCTCCGTGCAGAGACGCCGCCACCGGCAGCGTGAGGGACGTCGTGAGCGACATCCGGAACCGGGCCAGCGCCTCGTCGATCCGGAGACCCACCCAGGCTGAGAGGTCCACGATCCCCTGCTCTCTCTCGATGTCCTGGCGCAGAGCGGCGCTTCCTTGCCGCTTCAAACCCTCCAGCAACGCGGTCATGCTGTCGGCCATCTCCCGGGTGAAGGTCACTCCCACGACGCGGCCGTCGACCAGCGCCTGAAGCTCAAGAGACCAGGCGTCGATCGCCGCCAGTCCTAGGTCCCGCAGGCCGGAGTCGGACATGAGCAGCCCGGTGATTTCCGCGGCGTGCCTGTAATAGAGCTGCACGTAGCGCCGGCTCCCCGGCGTGGCGCCGAGGATTCGGTCGCGCACCTCGTAGAAGAGGCGGATATCCCGGATGACCTGCGTAACTCTCTCCGCCGCTCGCCCCACGGCGCGCGCAGCGCCGCGGACCCAGCCGAAGAGCCCTTTCCCCGAGCCCGATGTCGCGCCCGCAGCCGTACTCGAGGAGGCCGGCGCGGTCGAGGTCCTGCGGATCGTGATCTGGTAGTAGTGTTCGACGCCGCAGTTGTTGGCGTCGTAGGCATCGAGATACAAATTGGCGCCCAGGAACTCCGGACTCCCCTCCAGAAGGGCCGGTTGTTGCGGAATGCCGGAGAGAATTCCGTTGGGAGAAAGCTCCAGTCCGTAAGCGCCGATATCGGAGTGGCTGTTCGCCGAAAAGTGGTAGGGCGCCACTCCTCCGGTCAGGGCGAAAGCGATGGAGTAGGGGACCCCGAGCGAGGCTTCGGGCACTGCGGAAGGCGTGATCGTCCAGTTCCCGCAGGAGTCGTTGTCGTGGATCGTGACGAAGTAGGTTCCATGGCCGATCGTGCAGCCGTTGGCGTCGGAGACCTGGACGTCGAAGGCGTAGTCTTCGAAGAGGCTCTTGACCGGGACGCCGGTGATCCGTCCGGTCGCGACATCGATCGACAGGCCCGGAGGCACTTCCGTCTCGAACCTCGGCGGGCCCAGGACGATCCCGGGAAGGCCTCCGTTGTCGTCGGGAGGGTTGTCGCTGGTCGCGTCGGCGAAGGAGTAGCGGTAGGGCGGAGTTCCCTGAGGCGAGAAGGCGGGCTGCGCCTCATAGGAACCCCCGACCCGGCCCTCGGCCAGGACGTGCTTGCCCGTGTAGTCTTCCGCGCAGCCGAGCACTCGGAGGCTGTAGCTCGCCGCACTCGACCGGCCCTGCGCATCGGTGACGACCAGGCGAACGGTGAAGTCGCCGGAGACGGAGGGAGTTCCGGCGATGGTGACGGCCCGTGCCCCGGCCGAGGCAGAGTACGCCGTGACACCGTCGGGAAGCCCGGTGGTGGAGACGGTGAAAGGCGGAGTGCCGCAAGTCCAGTCGATTTCCCCTGCGGGCTCGTCCATGGGTCGAGTCGAATCGGAACGCTTGAAGTCCGGAAGAGTCCCCGGCAGGAGCAGCGGCGAGCCGTCGCCGGGGCAGATGTCGAGTGTGAACGTCTCGCTTCCCTGACATCCGTTCGCGTCTCGAGCTCCGATCGTGGCGACGAACAACCCCGACTGGGTCGGGCCGGTGCCGGAGAACACCCGGCCGGAGCCTGCGTCGATGGCCAGTCCCGCCGGGAGATCCCGTGCGGAAAAGGTATAGGGAGCCTGGCCTCCCTTCGCCTGGAAATCCGCCTCGTAGGCCTGGCCGGCCTGACCGGCGGGAGCGACGAAGGTGTTCGACGTCACAACGATCACCGGACAGGGGAAACCGGTGAGGTACTTGAGCGGGCAAAAGGCGGCGCAGAGAAGCTCGCGGCACCGTGGCGTCAATGCGACATCCTCGTTGTCGTCCGGGTTCGCGTCCGTCTCGAGCCCGGAGATCCGGGCCTGGAGGGAGATCTGATAGGTGTCGATCGCGGAGTCGTCGGTGCCGGTGAATCCCTCGATCGTGGACTCGTCGATGTCAGCGAAGACCCTGGCTTCTCCCGACGCGCCGGGGGGAAGGGTCGCCACGGGCTCGGAACAGGTGCGACCCAGATCGCAACTGATCGAGAGCGAGCCGGTGCTGAGGGTCAGCGCCGTCGCTCGGTCGGGCACGAGCCGCAGCTGCACGTCCGTCGCCGCGGCCGTGCCGGTGTTTTGGTACCGGACCACATAGGTGATGGTCCGCCCTCCCCCGGCATCGACAGGAATTTCTCCCCAGGCCACGCCGCCGTCGTCGATCGTGACCTGCAGATCCTGCTCGGGGATCGCCGTGACGGCGAGCGAGAAGGAAGCCGTACTGACGCAGCCTCCAGCATCCTCCGCCTCGATGGTGACGATGAAGGTGCCGGGAACGGTGGGTGTTCCCGTCAGCGTCACTGCGGCGGCCGACTCGCTCGGCGACAGACCCGACGGCAGGCCTCCGGGATATCGAAAACGGTAAGGGGCCTGGCCGCCGGACACGTCGACCCTCGCCGCGTAGGCGACTCCCACGGCGCCTCGCGGGATGGACGAGGGCGAGAAGAAGATCTGAGAATCGGGAAGACAGGAGATCCGGATGGTGAAGCTCGCCGAGCCGCTGCAGCCGCCGGCGCTGGCGGAGACCGTGAATGTGTAAGTTCCCGCGCGGCTGGGCGTGCCGGAAAGCCGTCCGTCCGTGCTGAGCGAGAGGCCGGGCGGGATATTCCCGGTTGCGCCGAACGTGTAAGGGCCGCCCGTCTGCGCACCGTTGCTCGTTCC
>DATFTF010000386.1:0-4129 GCA_035262245.1 Thermoanaerobaculia bacterium | reverse complement strand
ATCGATCGGTGCCGAAGTCGGGCGGGCCGCGCTCTGCGACAGGCCGGGGGTCGTCAGGAAGCGCGTCGAGGACCCGGCCAGATCGCGGTAGATCGAAGAGAGATCCTGACGCAGGGCCTCCATGGTCGGATACCGGGCATCGACGGTCTTCTCCACCGCGCGGGCCACGGCGGCCGAAAGGGCCGCGGGAATCTCGGGGTTGACCGCGTCGAGCGGCTCGGGCGTCTCGTTCAAGATCTTGTACAGGACCGTCGAGAGGTGCTCGCCCCGAAACGGCTTGCGGTAGGAGAGCAGCTCGTAAGCCAGGACGCCCAGGGCGAACATGTCCGTGCGCTGATCGAGGGACTCGCCGCGGATCTGCTCCGGCGCCAGATACGCCGACGTTCCCAGCGTGATCCCGGTCTGGGTCAGGTTCGACTCGGTCTGGAGAGACTTGGCGATTCCGAAGTCCATGATCTTGATCGAGCCGTCCTCCAGGATGCGGATGTTGGCCGGCTTGATGTCCCGATGGACGATCGAATGCTGGTGGGCGTACCCCAGGCCGTCGCAGATCGCCATCAGAATCTCGATCTTGCGCGCAATCGGCAGGGCGTCCCCGCGCTTGATGACCTTATCGAGGTCTTCCCCGGTCAGGAACTCCTGGACGATGTAAGGGATTCCGGCTTCGACCCCGAAGTCGTAGATCGTCGTGATGTTGCGGTGGTGGAGATTGCCGGCCAGCTCGGCTTCCCGGAAGAACCGGCTCTTGATCTCTTCGTCGTTCAACTGGCAGGTTTTGACCGCCACCGTTCGTTTGATGAACGGATCCCGCCCTTTGTAGACCGCTCCAAAGCCGCCGACCCCGATTTGCTCGAGGATCTCGTATTTCCCGATCTTGTCCGGCATGGGCCCCCGGGGTTCGCTCTGCACGGCTAGTGTAATCGATCGGACTTCGCCGACAGCGGCGGAATCCCGCCGGTTGACCGTAGACTGTTGCTCATGAGGCACATGGCGGTCTGGACGCTGGCTGCGGCAGCGGCGTGCGCGGTCAGCGCGTGCCGCCGGGAGCAAACAGCGCGACCCGGGCTGCCGCGGGCCGCGCGCCTCGCGGTCGTGTTCCGGTTTCAGCCTCCCGCCGACGGACAACTCACCGAAGCCCACCTCGATCGCTATTTGCGCGTGCGGCGTTCCTCGGCGGGCCGGTCCGATCTGCAGGCTGCCCGCTCGGCCGGAGTCGATCCGGACGAATACGCCTGGATCCGCGCACGTGTGATCGAGGCGCTCGTGTCCCTGGACAGTCGCAAGGTTCGCACCGCCTCGGAGGAGACCTACGCAAAGACGATTGCTTCGCTGAAAAAGGCTCGGCAGAGCGCCCGCGATCGCGAGACCCAGAAGACCCTGGACGAGCAGATCGCCGGCCTCGAGCGGGAGCGGGCCGGCCTCAAGCAGGTCGATGCCGCGCCGATCTCCGTCACCTTGAACGCCAAGCTCATCGCACGGCATCGGGCGGAGATCGAGGCCCTCTCCCCTTGAGCTGGCTTTCCGCCTTCCTAGAGGAGGAGATCGGCCGGGAATCCTTTCCCGGCGCCGTGGCCCTGGTGGGCAGCGGCGAGGAGGTGCTCGAGCTCGCGGCGGCCGGCGACGCCGTGCGCGAGCCCGAGCGAGTCGGCGCGCGCCCGGAGACCCTCTACGATCTGGCCAGTCTGACCAAGCCGCTTTGTTGTGCCGCGCTGGCCCGCGCCGCGGGGTGGGGCGATCTCCAGTCTTCACCCGGCCGCTACTTCGAGCCCTGGAAGCGGACGAAGTACGAGGGGATCACCCTGGAGATGCTCTGGACGCACACGTCCGGGCTCCCCGCCTGGTTTCCGCTCTATGCGCGCGGCGAAGGCGCGGACGCCTACCGCAGGACTCTGGGCGAGATCGAGCCCGAGGCCCGGCCGGGCGAGCGGGTCACCTACAGCGATCTGAATTTCCTGCTTCTCGGCGAATTGCTCGAGCGCGTGCTGTCCACCCCGCTGGACCGGGCCTTCCGCGAGATGGTGGCCGCACCCTGCGGCACCGGCGCCTCGTTTCTGCCGTCCGACCCTCTCAAGACCGCGGCGACGGAACGAGCCGACGCCACCGAGCGCGCAATGGCCGCGGCTCTGGGCCTCGACTATCCCCGGTTCCGCGTCGGAGTCGTCTGGGGCGAGGTTCACGACGGCAATGCCTGCCGCCGGGGCGGCGTCGCCGGAAACGCCGGCCTCTTCGGCGCCGCCCGCGACGTCTGGGCGCTGGCGCGGCGATGGCTGACCGACCCGGCCGAGGACTTCCAGCGCGACCGCACCGCGGCTTTGCCCGAGGCGCGCGGTCTGGCGTGGCAAGGCAGTCGCGGCGCCGGGTCCGCCGTGCCCGTCTTCTCCCGACGCGCCTTCGGACACACCGGGTTCACGGGGACGTCGCTCTGGATCGATCCCGACATCGATCGGATCTGGATTCTGCTGAGCAACCGAGTCCACCCGTCGGTCCGCGACGCGAATTTCAACGAAGTCCGCCGGCGTTTCCACGCAGCGGCGTACGCGGCGGCTCACGAACGCTGATTCGCGGGAGCACGCGCCGTCAGCCGCCGAAGAGCCAGATCACCAGAGCGGAAGCGACGGCCAGACCGGCGAGGAGACACGCCCACACGATCCAGGGCTGGACGCGTCCCGCGGGCGCCGGAGCAGCCGGGCCCGCTCCCGAGGCGCGCGCCCCCGCCGTCGCGCCCTCCGTGTCGAGCATCTCCTGGCGCACGGCGAGGAGCTCTTTCCGGACCGGCTCCATGGAAGCGTACCGCTCCTCCGGATCCTTTCTCAGGCATCGTTCCACGAGCTCGACCAGCCGGGGAGGCAGGTCGGGCGCCACCTCCGCCAGCGGCGCTGCCGGCGACGAGGCGATCGCGTCGAGGATCGCTGCTCGGCTCTTCCCCTCGAACGGCTTGCGCCCGGAGAGGAACTCGTAAGCGAGCACCCCGAAGGAGAAGACATCCGCACGGCGATCGATCGGATCTCCGCGCACCTGCTCCGGCGCGAGGTACGACGATGTCCCGACGGTGAAGCCCTTCCGAGTCAGAGACCGATCGGCATACAGAAACTTCGCGATCCCGAAGTCCATGATCTTGACGGTGCCGTCAGGCAGAATGCGGATGTTGCCCGGCTTGACGTCGCGGTGAACGATTCCCGCATCGTGAGCATGCCCCAGCCCGTAGGTGATTCCGATCAGGATCTCCACCCGTTCCCGCAGCGTGAGGGGCCGGCCGCGCTGGTTGATCGTTTCGAGATCCTCGCCGGGCAGGAATTCCCAGACGAGGTAGAGGAGATCCCCCTCCGACCCGAAGTCGTAGAGGGTCGTCAGATTACGGTGGTGGAGGTTGCCGGCCAGCCGCGCCTCCTGGAGGAACCGCGCGCGCGACTCCTCGTCGCCCACTCCGCAGGTCTTGATGGCGACCGGCCGTCCTATGTCGGGATCGCGGGCTTCGTAGACCTCGCCGTACCCGCCGCTCCCGATCTTCCGGACCACCTCGTACTTTCCGATTTTTTCAGCCATCGCGAGAGCGGCGCAGCACGAGCGCGCATCCCTTCGGCGGCCGCCCGCGCCTGTCGCCGCGGCGAAGAGCCCGCCGATTTGAGATAGATTTGCGGGTTGGGGTGTGTTCCATGGAAGAGATCGTCATTCTAGACGGCGCGCGGACGCCGATGGCAGAGTACAACGGGGCGCTGGCCGACGTCTCGGCCATCGATCTGGCCGTCATCGCCAGCCGCGAAGCGCTGAAGCGCTCGGCCACCGAGGCAGCGGAGATCGATCACGTCATCTTCGGTAACGCTCTCCAGACCTCCGGCGACGCCATATACGGGGCCCGCCACGTGGCCCTGAAGGCCGGGGTGCCCGTCGAAGTCCCGGCCCTGACGGTGAATCGCCTCTGCGGATCCGGGTTCGAAGCGATCGTGCAAGGCGCGCAGCGCATCCTCCTGGGCGAAGCGCAGACCGTCCTGGCCGGAGGCATGGAAAACATGAGCCAGGCGCCGCACGTGGTTCGCGGAGCCCGTCGCGGCCTTCGCCTGGGTCAGGGGCAGCTCGAGGACTCCTTGATGGTCGCCCTGCTGGACTCCTATTGCGGTCTCTACATGGCCCA
>DATFTF010000385.1:0-6556 GCA_035262245.1 Thermoanaerobaculia bacterium | reverse complement strand
ATCACGATTGGTGTCGGGCTTTCGCAGTACACGGGGCGCTGAAGGCTCCTTCGACGTCGCGGTGATCGGCGGAGGGATCGTCGGACTCGCCACCGCCCTGCAGCTCCTGCGCCTCCGGCCGGACTGGCGCCTGGCCGTCGTGGAGAAGGAGAGCGCGCTCGCCACGCACCAGACCGGACACAACAGCGGCGTCCTGCACGCCGGCCTCTACTACGCGGCAGGTTCGCTCAAGGCCCGTCTGTGTCGTGAGGGAAAGGCCGCGCTCGAACGATTCGCCGACGAGCGCGGGATCCCCTACCGGCGGTGCGGCAAGCTTGTCGTGGCGGTGGACGAAGAGGAGATCCCCCGCTTGGACGCCATTCGAGAGCGCGCCCGCGCCAATGGCGTCGAAGGGCTCGAGGAAGTCGGCCCCGAGCGCCTGCGCGAGATCGAGCCCGCCGCCGCGGGCCGGAGGGCTCTCTGGTCGCCGTCGAGCGGGATCATCGATTTTCGCCGGGTCGCCCTGGCCTATGCCGACGAGGTTGCGCGCTCGGGCGCCGTCCTTCGCACTGCAAGCCGCGTCGTGGCCCTCGAGGCGCGCGGCAGCGAATGGATCGTGCGGACAACGACGGGCGATCTCTCGTGCCGGGGCCTGATCGCCTGCGCGGGACTCCACGCCGACCACATCGCGGCCCTGACGGACTCGCGGGCAGATCTGCGCATCGTTCCCTTCCGCGGCGACTACTACACGCTGCGCCCGGCGGCGCGCGGCCTGGTTCGCGGATTGATCTATCCGGTCCCCGATCCGCGCCTCCCCTTCCTCGGCGTCCACTTCACGCCGACCCTGGCCGGAGACGTGCTGGCCGGTCCCAACGCCGTTCTGGCGTTCGCGCGGGAGGGATACCGGCGCACGGATATTTCGCTCTCGGATCTCTCCGAGACGCTGGCGTTTCCCGGATTCCGGCGCCTGGCCGCGAGCCACTGGCGCACGGGACTGGCGGAGATGGCGCGAGACTGGTCGCGTAAACGATTCGCCGTCGGGTTGCGGCGCTACATCCCGGCGCTCCGAGACTCGGACCTGGTTTTCGGACCGAGCGGCGTGCGGGCGCAGGCTGTGCGGCGGGACGGCACCCTGGTCGACGACTTCGCCATCGTGGAGGGGCCGCGCTTGCTGCACGTCGTCAACGCTCCGTCGCCGGCGGCCACCGCGTCGCTCGCCATCGGCCGGGAGGTCGCCGAGCTCGCGATCACGAGGTTCGCGCTCTCCTGACCGGCGGTGCCCCGAAAAAGCGGGCGGGACGCCTCGCCATGCGTCCCGCCCGGGAACCGTCCGCCGCGTGGAAGAGAGTCAGTCGAGCTGGAGATCGAGCTCGGAGTGACCCGGCACGCGTTGAGATTCGATGCCCGCATCGGCCCGGGCCGTCACGGCGGAGGCCTCGGATCCACGGGCCGACTGGATCGGCGCGCTCAAACGTTCGCGAGAGCCTGCGGCGTTACGGTCCGAGTTGCCGAGCACCAGGAGGCTTCCCGCCCCGATCGCGGCGGCTACGGCCAGAACGCGAGCGGCTTTCACCCAACCCGACATCCGATCCTTCGTATGCATGATGACCTCCTCCTTCTCTTTCAGGCCGGATAAAAAGCAAGCTCAGGACCATGTGGAGCGGGGTCCAGGGAAAACGGCGCAAGCGACACGCGCAGAATGAGTTAAGCGCGCCCCGGCGGCTGAGGCTCCCCTCCGCGGATCCTCATTTCAGAACACTAAGATTTAAATTAAGACCACCCTCTGTCCCAAACCCGGTCCGCCTTCGGTCAGCGTCCCGCGCTCAGGGCGGCCACGACGGCGTCGTGAATGGGCGTCGCGACCCGCGCGGCGCGGCCGTAGCGCGCGACCGCGCCGGAGAGAATGTCGAGCTCGTTGGGCCCTCCGCGCTCGACGTCGAGCAGGAAGCTCGGCTTCAACGCCGGGGCCATGCCGTCGATGGTCTCGAGCACTTTCTTTTCTTCGGCTTCCGGGAGGGCCACGCCCCGGGCGCGGCCGACGGCGCCCACCTCCGCGGCCGCGCGCTCGAAGAGGAGCCGGCCGTACGGAGCTTCGCGCACGGGCCCGACGGCGGCCCGAGCCAGGCCGCAGCCCGCCGAGACGGTGGCGATGAAGAGAAACTTCTTCCAGAGATCGACGGCCACGTTTTCCGAGACCCGAGTCTCTACGCCCGCCTCGCGCAAGGCCGCGGCGACGGCCTCCGCGCGGGTCGAGGCTCCTCCGCCCGGCTCACCCACCACCGCGGTGCGAAACGTGCTCTTGCGCTCCACGACGCCCGGGGCCAGGCGCGCTGCACTGATCATGATCAGTCCGGCCAGAATGCGGTCACGCGGCACGCCTCGATCGGCCAGCGAATCGACGGCCTCGACGCCGTTCAAGAGCGGGAGCGCGACGGCGCCGGACTCGGTCAGGGTACGGATCGCCGTTGCGGCCTCCGGGAGCGAGTAGCTCTTCACCGCCACCAGTGCCAACTCGGCACCGGCCAGATCGGCGGCCGAGTCGCTCGCCCGGACCTTCACCCGGGTGGATCCCTCCGGCTCGCGGATCTCCAGACCCTTCGTCCGGATCGCGGAGAGATGCTCTCCCCGGGCGAGCATCGCGACCTCGTACCCGGCGCGCGCCAGGCAGCCGCCGACGTAGCCACCGACACCGCCCGCTCCGACGATCGCGATTTTCATGAGCGGATCATGACCAAGATTCCGGCACAGTCTAGCCTCCGAGCCCGCGCAGCGCGAAGCGTGCCCCGAACCTCATTGATCGGATATCGTCAGAGAAAGAGATGAGTCGATCCGCTTCGCTTCTTATCGCCGGCACGGCGGTCCTGCTTCTCTCGGCCGGACCAACTGGCCTCCGCACGGACGCCTCGCGAAAGAGCCCGGAGCTTCTCACGCCGTGTGAGGTGCCTGGCGTGGCCGGCAAGGGGCGCTGCGGAACGTACGAGGTCTACGAGGATCGCGCGGCGCGCAAGGGCCGGAAGATCAGCCTCAAGATCGTCGTGCTGCCCGCCACGGGCGCCCCGATTGCTCCCGACCCCTTCGTTTTCCTTTCCGGAGGCCCCGGCGAGGCCGCGACCGAGTCGGCTCCCGGGCTGGCCGGGGACCTCCGCGCGATCCGGGAACATCGCGACCTGCTCTTCGTGGACCAGCGCGGCACCGGCGGCTCGCACCCCTTGAACTGCGAGATGTACGTTCCGCGGGAGAACCTCCAGAGCTACCTCGGCGAGTTCTTCCCCGTCGAATCGGTGCGGCGCTGCCGCCGGGAGCTGGAAAAAAACTCCGACCTGACGCGTTACACGACCCCCGACGCGATGGACGACCTCGACGACGTGCGCGCAGCACTGGGCTACGAGCGGCTCAACGTGCTCGGGGGCTCCTACGGCACGCGGGCGGCGCAGGTCTATCTCAAGCGGCATCCCCGGCATGTCCGAACTGTCGTCCTCCATGGTGTCGTTCCAACGGACGACCACATGCCGCTTCACTTTCCGCACAACGCGCAACGAGCGCTCTCGGGCGTCCTGGAGGAGTGCGCCGCGGAGCCTGCATGCCGGGCCGCCTTCCCGGATCTCGCCCGAGAGGCCCGCGATCTCTTCTCGGGACTCGCCCGTTCGCCCGTCCAGACGGCGGCCTTGAATCCTCGAACGGGCGATCCGACGGAGGTCTCGCTGTCGAGAGACCTCGCGGCCGAGGCCGTACGCTACATGCTCTACTCCCCGGCGGCCGCCGGCGAGATCCCCGCGGTCATCCACCAGGCGGCGCAAGGGGATTTCGCGCCGCTCGCCGAGCGTGCGCTCTACGGACGGGTGGAGATCGTGGGAGGCGGCTCGGCCGGTCTGTACCTTTCGGTCACCTGTTCCGAGGATGTCCCCTGGATCCGCCCGGGAGAAGGAGAGCGCCAAGCCGAGGGCACCTTCCTCGGCGACTATCGCTTGAGGCAGCAGCGCGCCGCTTGCGCTCTCTGGCCGCGCGCGCCGATCCCGGAAGACTACTTCGGCCGCGTGACCGGGGGGGCACCCGTCCTGCTTCTCTCGGGCCAGTGGGATCCCGCCACACCGCCTTCCAACAGCGACACCGTGGCGAAGAGCCTCCCCCGCTCGCTTCACCTGGTGGTTCCGCACGGGGGACACGCCTTCGAGGGGCTCCTCGGCGTCGACTGCGTCCTGGACCTCATAGCCGCTTTCGTCGAACGAGGGACGACCGACGGCCTCGAAACATCCTGTGTCTCCAAAATACGGCGGCCGCCCTTCCGCGTCGAATCCTTCCCGACGAAAGTGATGGCCCTTGAGGACAAGGATCTTTCGAGGCTGGAGGGCCGTTATGTCGAGGAGGGAGGAACGCTCGAAGCCGTGTACGAGGTCCGTGGCGGCAAGATCGTCGCCTCCGTGGGAGGGGAGCAGTTCCTGCTCGTGCCCGTGTCGCCGACTCGCTTCCGAATTCCCGGGGACCCGATGGCCGACGTCACGTTCGAGGTCGAGGAAGGGCGCGTTCAGCGCATCGTCGTGACCGAAGGGGGGACGCCGGTTCGGAAGTTCGTCCCGCGAAAAGGGTAGCGGGCTTCGCCTCTTCAGACCGCTCGGCCGGAGATGGAGGCGGCGAGGATCTCGATGGGATGTGCGGCGGGAAGCTCGCGCCCACGGGCCCGCAGGATCTTCTGGATTTGGAGCGTGCAGCCGGGGTTGGCGGACGCAAGGAGATCGGCGCCGGCGGCGAGAATGTTGTCGACCTTCCGCTCGCCGATCTCCTCGGAGCTCTCCGGCTCGACCATGTTGTAGATGCCGGCGCTTCCGCAGCACTGATCGCCGTCGGGGATCTCGACGAGATCGAGACCCGGAATGGATGCCAGGAGCCTGCGCGGCTCGGCGCGGATCCGCTGGGCGTGCGCCAGGTGGCAGGCGTCATGGTAGGCGACGCGGCGCCGGAGCGGATGGCGGACGGCTGCTGGAGGGAGCCCGGCCAGGAACTCGGAGACGTCGCGCGCCCTGGCGGAGAAAGCCGCCGCGCGCCCGGCCCATTCGGGATCGTGGGCGAAGAGGCGCCCGTAGTCCTTCAAGTTCGAGCCGCATCCGGCCGCGTTGACAAGGATCGCGTCTACGGAATCCTCCTCGAAGATCCGGATGGTCTGGCGCGCGAGCTCCAGCGCCTCCTCCTCCCGGCCCGCGTGGATGGAGAGCGCGCCGCAACACCCCTGACCTTCCGGCACGACAACCTCGCACCCTTCCGCCGCCAGGACCGCGAGGGTCGCCTCGTTGACTTCCGGAAAAAACACTCTCTGCACGCAGCCGGCCAGGAGCGCGACGCGCGCCCGCCTCTCGCCCGTGGCCGGCACCCGGCGCGGAAGCCGCGCCGTGACATGGTGCGCGGTCACATCGGGCAGGAGAGCCTCCATCCGTGACAGTCGGGCGGGCAGATGTCTCCAGAGTCCGCCCGCCCGAGCCAGCTTCTGCAAACCGCTCCTCTGGTACAGCCACAGCGCCGCAGCCATCAGCCGCAGCCGGGCCGGATGCGGGAACAGGGCGAAAATCATTTCGCGCTGCAAACGGTCCTGAGGCGGTCGAAGATCCTGGCGCTCCAGCTCCGCCCGCGTGCGCTCGATCAACTGGTCGTACTTCACTCCCGAGGGGCACGCCGTGACGCAGGCCATGCATCCGAGGCAACGGTCGAAGTGGGCGGCGACCGTTCGACTCCAGGCGATCTTCCCCTCCGCCAGTCCCCGCATGAGATCGATGCGCCCCCGGGGCGAGTCCATTTCTTCTCCCCAGGACTGGTACGTCGGGCAGACCGGCAGGCAGAAGCCGCAGTGGACGCAGTCGTCGAGCAAGGAACGACCGGTAGTGACTGGAGCTTGCGTTTCGGCGGCTTGAGAACTCATGAGCCTTCCATAACCGATTTGTGATTTGTGATTTGTGATTTGTGATTGGGGCTTGGCCGAGTCACGTCGGGCTCAAGTGCGAGTCCGAGAGGAGATTTCTTGTTCACCCAAATCACCAATCGCCAATCGCAAATCGCAAATTCTTCCTAGATTCCTCCCACGAACCGCCCCGGCGCCAGGATCCGCCTCGGATCGAGACGCTGCTTCGCGCTCCGCATCAGCGGCAGCGCCGGCGGAGGCGTTCCCCAGACGTCGATGAGATCGCGGATCTCCTCGGTCGCTGCCGCCAGCGTCAGACTCCCTCCGAGCTTCTCGACCTCCGCCCGCGCCGCGGCGAGCGCCCCAGCCGCCGATTTCGCCTCGGCCGGCCGACCGGCGAAGCAAGAGAGACCCAGGGTCGGATAGGTCAGGAATGCCGGCTCCTCGAAGGCTGCGGCCAGAGGAGGGAGGACCCGGGCCGCGATCGTCTCGAGATCTGTGGCGCGCGCCGCGAGCCGGGCCCGCACCGGAGGCTCGCTTCGGAGCGCATCGTGCCGGCTCCAGAAATCCCGCGCCTCTTCCGGCCCCAGCGTCTCGAACGAGCCGGATCCGCACGGCAGTCGCGCCAGCCGTTCGCGCTGCTCGGTCAGCCCGGCGCGGAACCCCTCGAACCGAACGGCGACGTCGAACCGG
>DATFTF010000384.1:0-2500 GCA_035262245.1 Thermoanaerobaculia bacterium | reverse complement strand
CCTCTTCCCGGTACGACCCGGGACGCTCCTGCGCCGGGACCACCGCCGCCAGCGCCGCCGTGGCGAGAGCCACCGCGACCGCCCTCCCCATGCGTGCAGAGTACGTCTCGCTCGCGCGCGCGGCAAGCTTTCATTTCTCGTGCGAGGACTTATCATCGAGATCCGATCGGCCGCGCATTCGCTCGCCGATTCCGAGAGACTCGCGGTTTGGTTTTTCCCGGAAGGGACGTGAGGGCGCGCGGGAGGGACGGACGTCATGAAACTCAGGACCAGCACCGAGGCGTGATGATTTCACCGGGTTCCCGTCTGGGGTCTTACGAGGTGATCGGGCCGCTCGGCGTCGGCGGGATGGGCGAGGTTTATCGGGCCCGCGACGAGAACCTGGGCCGCGAGGTGGCGCTCAAAGTGCTCGCGCCCTCGCTCGCCGGAGATCCCGAGCACCTCACGCGATTTGAACGCGAGGCCCGCCTCTTGGCCTCGCTCAATCATCCCGGGATCGCGATGATCCACGGACTCGAGCGCGGCGCAGGGGCGCCGTTCCTCGTCCTGGAGCTCGTCGAAGGCGAGACGCTCGCTGATCGGATCGCCGCCGGTCCGCTTCCGATCGACGAGGCGCTGCGGATCGGCGTACAGCTGGCGGACGCCCTCGCCGCAGCGCACGATCGCGGCGTGATCCACCGGGACTTCAAGCCCTCCAACGTCAAGATCACCCCGGAAGGCCGGGTCAAGGTCCTGGACTTCGGCCTGGCCAAGGGGCTGGCGTTTTTTGCAGGCGCCAGCGGCTCCCTCTCTCCGACGGTCGGCTTCGAGACGGCGACGAAGACCGGAACGATTCTGGGAACGCCCGCCTACATGAGTCCGGAGCAGGCGCGCGGCAGGGCGCTCGACCGCCGCTCGGACGTCTGGTCTTTCGGCTGCGTTCTGTACGAAGCGCTGACGGGGCGGCGGGCCTTCGAAGGGGACAGCGCGGCCGACATCATCGCCGCCATCGTGGGACGCGAGCCGGACTGGAGCGCGCTGCCCCGAGGCCTCCCGGAGGCGATCCCCCGGCTCCTGGCGCGCTGCCTGGACAAGGACGTGGAGCAGAGGCTCCGCGACGTCGGTGATGCCCGGTGGGAGCTCGAGTCGGCGCGGGCCTCCCGGGCGCCGTCCGGCGCGAGAAAGCAGGAGACGCCGGGAGAACATTCCGGGAGCTCGATCTGGCGGCCGCTTGCCGCCCTTCTGCGCCTGCGGCGGGCCCGGGAGGCGCGACCCGGAAGGCCGCCGCGGTTTTCTCAGATCACGTTCGAGGAAAAAATCGAGGAGTTCCCGGCGTGGGCTCCCGACGGGGAGCGGATCGCCTTTTCTCGCGAGGCCGGACCGACGCGGCGCATCGTGGTTCGGGACCTGCGCTCGGGCGAGGAGCGCGCGCTCACCGATGGAAGGTTCGACGACGTGCAGCCCGACTGGTCCCCCGACGGCCGGACCATCCTTTTCGTGCGATCGCGGCAGGAAGGACGGAAGCTCGAGCCAGGCGACGTCTTCGGTCAATGGGACGGCGGGGACGTGTGGGCTCTCGAGGTCGCCAGCGGAAAACAGGAGCGCTGGATCGAAGCCGCGGCCAACCCGTCCTGGTCGCCGGACGGCAGGGCCATCGCCTTCGACGGGCGCCGGGCGGGGCCATGGCGGCTCTGGACCGCCGACGCACGCGGGCACAATCCGCGCCAGGTCTCGACCGACGCCTCGGAGGCGGTCGTGCACGTCCGTCCGCGCTGGTCTCCCGACGGACGCCGCCTGGTCTTTCAGAACATCGAGCGGACGAAATTCGACATCCGTGTCGTCGACGTGCAGTCGAGCCGGATGACCTGGGTGACCAACGATTACGTTCAGGACATCTGTCCGGTCTGGGCGCCTTCGGGACGCTTCGTTTACTTCTCCTCCTACCGCAGCGGCGGCTTGAATGTCTGGCGGGTGCCCGTGGATCGGGAGGGATCTCCTTCCGGCAGCCTCCAGCAGCTCACGACCGGCGCGGGCCAGGACGTGGAGCTTGCGATGTCGCGCGACGGCGAGCGCCTGGCGTTCGCCAACCTGAAGCAGAACTCGGACCTGTGGAGGCTTCCGGTATCGCCGGCCACGGGCCTCCCGGCCGGCCCGCCGGAAAAAGTGGTGACCTCCAGCCGGGAGGACAGCCGGGGCGGGTGGTCGCGCGACATGCAGCGGCTCGCCTTCAACTCCGACCGCGCCGGCGAAATGAACATCTGGGTCGCGCGCCTGGAGGACGGCGCGACGCGCCCGGTGACCGAGGGCCCGGGCGGTGACTTTCAGCCGCGTTTCTCGCCCGACGGAGACCGCATCGTCTTTTTCTCCACCCGGTCCGGCAACGTCGACGTCTGGGTGGCCGAAGTGGAGACGCGGCGCGCCCGGCGCCTCACCCGCGGCGCGTCGATCGATGTCAATCCGATTTTTTCCCCCGACGGAACCCGCATCGCATACATGTCCGACCGCGAGGGGCGTCCGGAGG
>DATFTF010000383.1:0-3030 GCA_035262245.1 Thermoanaerobaculia bacterium | reverse complement strand
CTCGCACTCGCGTCAATGCCCGCGTTCGTGCTGGCCGCGCTGCGCGTTCTCCTGGCGTCCACCCTTCTGGATCTCTTCCGGCGCGCCGGCAGGCATCCCTCGATCGAGCGGCGGGACCGCGGCGCCGTGCTGCTCTACGCGCTCCTCGGCGTCTCCTTCAATCAGGTCCTCTTCATCCTCGGTCTCTCTCTGACCACCGCGATCAACACGACGATACTGACAGCGACGATTCCGATCTTCACCCTCATCTGCGCCGTCGTCCTGCGCCACGAGGCGATGACCGCTCGGGCGGCCGCGGCGCTCGTCCTGGCCGGAGCGGGCGCGCTCCTCCTGCTGGATCTGCGCCACTTCGACTGGCACAGCCGTTTCCTGCGCGGCGATCTTCTCCTCATTGGAAACGCCGTCTGCTACTCCTTCTACCTGGTCCTGTCCCGGCCGATTCTGGCCCGGTACAGCGCGCTCACCCTCGTCTCCCGCGTCTTCCTGTACGGAGCCGGACCGATCGTGCTGGCGGCGATTCCGTCCTTCGCGGGCTTCCGCCCGGCGCGGGTCACGCCTCTCTCGTGGAGTAGTCTCGCCGCGGTGGTCGTCTTCTGCACCGTCATGCCGTATCTGGCGATCACCTGGGCCCTCGCGCGCACACAGGCGTCGCGCGTCGCGTTCTACGTCTTTCTCCAGCCGCTGGTGGCGTCGAGCCTGGCCGTCCTGGTGCTCGGGGAGAAGCTTTCGGGGCGGACTGCCGTCGCCGGCGCCCTCATCCTGGGCGGGCTCGCCCTGTCGATGGTGCGCGGACGTCTTCCCTCCCGGCCGGTTCCATGAAAGTTTCCGTCGTCATCCCGGTTTTCAACGAACGAGAGTCGCTGCCTCTCGTGGTCGGCGACATTCCACGAGCCGCGATTTCGGAAATCGTGGTCGTCGACAACGGCTCGACCGACGGCACCGATCTGGTGGCGCGCGGTCTTCCCGTCCGGGTGGTCCGGGAGCCCCGGCGGGGTTACGGCAGCGCCTGCCTGGCGGGAGTGGCTGCGCTCTCCTCTGCACCGCCGGACGTCATCGTTTTCCTCGACGGAGATTATTCCGACCACCCGGAGGAGCTGACCCTCCTCCTGTCGGCCATCGGAGGCGGCGCGGACCTCGCGATCGGGTCGCGCGCTCTGGGTAACGCCGAGCCGGGGGCCCTTCTGCCGCAGGCGCGTTTCGGCAACCGCCTCGCCTGCTTCCTCATCCGTCTGCTCTACGGACACCGCTACACCGACCTCGGGCCCTTCCGCGCGATCCGGTGGGAGGCGTATCAACGTCTGGGCATGGAGGACACCAACTTCGGCTGGACCTGTGAAATGCAGGTGAAGGCGCTGCGACACGGTCTCTCGATCGCCGAGGTGCCCGTTTCCTACCGCCGCCGGGTGGGCGTCTCCAAAATCACCGGGACTCTCTGGGGCACGGTCCGCGCCGGTTACAAGATCCTCTGGACCATCGCGCGCTATGGCCTGAAGACCCGCTGAGGCAGCGCACGCCGCCGCATCATTGCTCTAGTAGAGTTGCGCCGTGCCCGATCCCACCGAAAGCCGCATCACCCGTCTCCTCGGCGAGCGATACGAGCTGATCGAGCTCCTCGGCAAGGGCGGGTTCGCCAGTGTCTACAAGGTCCGCAATCTGCGCTTGCAGCGGACAGAAGCCCTGAAGGTCCTCTCCGAGGCGTTGACGGAGGACCCGGATTTCGCCCGCCGTTTCGAGCAGGAGGCCCGCGTGGCCGCAGCGCTCGATCACCCCAACATCGTCAAGATCTACGACTACGGTGCGATCGAGGACTTCTTCTGGTTTTCGATGCAGTTCATCGGCGGCGCCTCGGTGGGCAAGGAGATCAAGGCGCGCGGCCACTTCGACGATGCGACCGGTGCCCGCATCGCGGTCGGCATCTGCGACGCCCTGGCGTACAGCCACGCGCGCGGCGTCATCCACCGCGACATCAAGCCCGACAACATCCTGCTCGATCACGAGGGCCGGCCCTACCTGACCGACTTTGGCGTCGCGAAGTCGCAGATCGCGCTGGTCAAGACCCACGCCGGAACTCTCCTGGGCTCTCCCGCCTACATGTCGCCGGAGCAGCTCCAGGGCCGTGCTCTCGACGGGCGCTCGGATCTGTACTCGGTCGGCGTGACTCTCTACCGCATGCTCTCCGGCGCCCTTCCGTTCGCCGGGGACGACACGTTCCGCGCGACGATGAAGCGCCTGACCGAGGCCCCCGCGCCCCTCGTCTCGCGGCGCACCGACGTGCATCCGCTGTTGGCGGAGATCGTGATGCGCGCGCTCGAGCGCGATCCGGCCCTTCGATTTCCCGACGCTCCCTCCATGCGCGAGGCACTCGAGGACTTCGTGACCGACGTCACCCCGCCGCGGGTCACGAAGGGATCCTCGACCGGGACACGGCGCGCGACTGGAACCGGCCCGGTCCCGGGGTCGATCCCGCCGACGCCCCCTATGGGCGTCTCGCCGACGCCGCCCGCAGGGCTCTTGCCGACGCCGCCGGCGGGAGTGAGCCCGGAAGATCCCACGATCAAGACCGGATCACTCCCCGAGCCCACGCCGATTCCTCCCGAGGCGCCGCCGCCGTCCCCGCCGCCGATCGCCGGGGCCGCGGTCTCCCCGCCGGCGGCGGGTCGATCGCCTGCCGCGTGGATCGCGGGGGGCGCGGTGCTCGCTCTTCTCGCTGCGGGGCTCCTCCTCTGGCGGTCCCGGGGCGGTGAGCGCGGCGCCCCAGAGACGGCTCCTCCGCCGGCCGCCACCGTGAATCCGGCCATCGCCCCGCCCGGTCCGAGCGCGTCGCCCACTTTGATTCCACCAACGGAATCGCCTACCGAAGAGCCGCAGGTCTCGCCCACTGTTTCCCCGCGGCCCTCCCGCAGCGCCTCGGCAGCGCGGCCGGTCTGGCGCACGCTGACGGCCCTGCACACGACCCCGCATCCCACGCGAGCTCCGACTTCCGCGCCGAGCAGCGTGCCGACAGCCGCCCCCACCGAGGCTTCCGGCGCC
>DATFTF010000382.1:0-7273 GCA_035262245.1 Thermoanaerobaculia bacterium | reverse complement strand
ATGCAGTTCCTGCTGGAGGCGGTGCTCATGGGAGCCATCGGCGCTTCGATCGGCGTCGCAGCCGGGCTGGGTCTCCCCCTCCTGGCGAAGGTGGCGGTCAAGGCGGTGGTCATCCGCGTCTCCAGCCTCGCTGCGATCCTGGCATTCCTGTTCTCCTGCGCCGTCACGCTCGTGTTCGGCGTCGTTCCGGCCTATCGGGCCGCCAACCTGAATCCTACGGAGGCGCTGCGCTATGAATGAAAAGAGATCGCACCGTGCTGTCAGCCATCAGCTGTCAGCTGTCAGCCGGACGGCGCTCGTCCTCGCTGGCATGACCTTGTGGACAACACAGGCCTCTGCGCAGACCGGAGGCCTGACGCTGAGGCAGGCTCTCGAGCGCGCCCTGGCGCAGGCGCCGGAGATTGTCGGCGCCCGCGCGGAGGCGGCG
Source organism: Thermoanaerobaculia bacterium (assembly GCA_035262245.1). GTDB lineage: Bacteria > Acidobacteriota > Thermoanaerobaculia > UBA5066 > Gp7-AA6 > DATFTF01. The sequence continues at coordinate 6,846 of DATFTF010000382.1, read as the reverse complement.
GATGCGGCAGCGGGAGCTCGGACGGCGGCGGCGGGGTTTTCACCGCAGGCCTTCGCGACGACCACGCCCGGTTACTCGAGCGGGCTGCCAGTCCAGGTCGCCGGTCAGGTCCCCGCCATCTTCGGCCTCGAGCTGCACCAGAGCATCTACGATCCGGTGCGCCGCGCCGAGGCCCTGGAGGCTCAGGCCCGCGCGCAGGGACTGGACGCCGCGGCGGCGCGATCGAGCGCCACGACGGCGCACGCGCTCATCCTCGCTTACGGGCGCAACCGCGCGGACCGCGCGCTGGCCGACAACGCGCGCGCGGCCCTGGAGGCCCGCGAAGCGATGGCGCGGCGGGTGGCCGCCCTGACCAGCGAGGGCCGCCGCACACAGCTGGAGCGGGAGGAGGCGGACCTCGCGGTCGCGCGCGCCAAGCAGACGCTCGTCGACCGGGAATCGGAGTTCGATCTCGATCGGCTGGAGCTCGCACACCTAATCGACTGGAAGAACGGGGACGTTCCCGCGCCCGCCGAAGACCCGCTCGCCGTTCTCCCCGCGGTCTTTCCGGGCGACAGCCTGACAGCGGCCACCGCCGCGGACCCCGAGCTGGCTGCGCTCGCGCGCCAGGCCGAGTCACTCGACCGGGCGGCTTACCTCCAGAAGCGCGCCTGGCTTCCAACCATCCAGGGAGAAGCACGCTATTTGCGCCTGGCGGACTACAACAATTTCGACCAGTACTTCGTCAAGTTCAAGAACGACGACATCGCGGTGGGCGTGTCCGTCGTCATTCCGCTGTGGACCGGGGGCCGGCTGATGCACGGCGAAGCGGCCGCGAGCGCGCGCCTGAACAAAGTCCGCGCCGACCGGCGGCTGCGCGAACGGGACCTCGAGCTCTCCGTCCGCCGGGCGGAAATCGAGCTCAAGCGATCCGAGTCGCAGGCGCAGCTGGCCTCCCGCACGCTCGCCGCCGCCCGCGAGGGGCTGCGCGTGGCTCAGGCGCTGTCCGCCGAAGGACGCGGCGAGCCGGATGACGTCGACCTCCGGCAGCTGGAACTCTCCAGAGCCCAGGACGATCGGGTCCGCGCCGAGCAGGGCGTTCTCGCGGCACGCGCGGCGCTTCTCGAGGTCCGCGGCGACTTGCCGGGGGCGCTGCTCGTTCCGGACGGTGCTCCGAAAGATCCCGCCCTGAGTTCGTGGCGCTGACCACCGGCCAGCCGTCGGATCAATGCGGCGCTGCGCCGCGCGCCCGGCGGCGGAGCGTCGCCGCCGCCAGTGCGACGCCGACGACGGCGGTCGCGACCCACGGCCACACCGTCCAGGGAGCGGCGGTGGTCGTGATGGGCACGGTCTCGTCGGATTCTCCAATCAGGATGAAGGACGCCCAGAACCGCGGCGGCGAGAAACTCGAGGTCGCCAGGAGGTCGAGCTTGGCGGATCTCAGTGCGTGCGCCTTCGGTTCTCCGTTGGAAAGGTGTCGGTAGAACGCCGCCATCAGATCCGCCGTGCTGCGGTCGTTCACGTTCCAGAGGCTCGCCACGACCGACCGGGCGCCGGCATAGAAAAAAGCCCGCGCCAGCGACTGCACCCCCTCCCCGGCGAGGACGCGGCCCCGCGCAGTCCGGCAGGCTGAGAGCACGACCAGATCGCTCGCCAGCTTGAGATTTGAAATCTCGCGAGCCTGCAGGAAACCGTCGTTCCCCTCGCCTCCCGAAGAGGCCAACACCAGAGCCGAGCGAGAGGGATACTGCGAGCTGATGAGACCGTGGGTCGCAAAGTGCAGGATGCGGAAGCGGTTCGGGTCCGCCCGTCTCAATCGCACCTCGGTGGCCTCCGGGCCGGTGAACACCTCGCTGCCACGGGCCGCGTAACGACGGATGGCGCGGACCTCGAGCTCGCTGTAAGGAAGCGGACCGACGGCCAGACCCTGCGCATCGTAGATCGCTCGGGAAATCGCCCTCTCCCCCGAAGATCCTTCCCCCCGGCGCGCGGGGTTGGCGAAGGCCAGAAGATCTGCGGTTGCGGCCGCACCGCGCCGGCGCGGCGATCCCAACGCGGCAAGGGTCGTGGCCGAAGGAGCATACGAGACGGTGAAGTCCTGGATCAGATACCGGTCCGGCAAGCCTGGTTGGACGACGCTCAGCGCCTCGAAAGGGAGGTCGTACAAGACTCCGTCCGGCACGATCACGAGTCGTTTCACTTCGGGCGGAACAGTCGTGAGGAGCGGTTGGACGAGATCGTGATAGAGCCGTCGACCGATCGGCGAGGAGGGCTCTCCTTCGGAGAGGAGCTCTGCGAAGTTTTCGATGCGCTGCGCCAGGGGGCTCGGGTCGACGGCCAGACGTTCCACGCGCAGCCCTCGCGAGGTGACGACGAAGGCCGAGAGGGCGTCGGGGGTGAAGAAATACGATAGGAGTGCCGCGTTCGGGCCGACGAGAGCCTGCGTCTCGGACACAGACAGAGGACGCGGATACCGAAGGGCCGCGTAGCCTGGGTCGCGCTGGCGCGTCTCCAGCACGAGCCGGTCGTACTCCGCCTCCGCCTCCACCAGGCTCTCGTTGAGACTTCGGCGTTGCGTTTCGTCGAGCCCGGGCATTCGGAGATGGCGCTCCAGGTTGTGCATCTTCGCCGACGACTCCTGCTGCCTGCTCCGCAGGTCCGGCGGAAGGTCGCCCGGGACATCCCAGCCCGATTGGGCGATGGCTTCCACCAACGCACGCGCTCGGGCGCGCTCCGTGGAGACGAAGGCGGCTTCGGCGTTTCCGGCCTCGCGCCGCGCGAGCTCCAGAAGCAAGTCCGTGTGGAAGCGATAGAGCTGCTGCTTGTTGGCGGAAAAAGTGGCCCGCAGATCCTCGCCCGGGACTTCGGCGCGGAGCGACTCGATGCGCTCGAGAGCCCGATCGATCGTCCGGCGAGACTCCTCGACGCTGCCCGCGCGCCGGTTGGCCCGCGCGATGGCCGCGTATCCCTCCGCTTCGGTCAGGCGGTCCCCGATCTGCGCCGCGATGGCGCAAGCAGGCTCCCACGACGCGACTGCGCGAACGTCGTCGCCACGCGGTTCCCACGCCTCGCCCAGCCGAATCAGGCTCTGCGCCTGGCTCCGGCGGTCGTCGGCTTCGCGGAACATGGTCAGGGACTGGCCGAGCTCGGAGATGGCCTGATCGGTCTCGCCCTGCGTCAGGTGAATCTGCGCGATGTTCGCGAGCGCCATCGCTTCCCACTGCCGGCTTCCCATTTCCCGCCGCAGATCCCGGGCGGCGCGGAAGAGCTCCAGCGATTTGGACGAGTCTCCGACGCTCTGGTAAATCTCGCCGAGCGCGGTCATGAGGTGGCCCTCCAGGTGCCGGTCTCCCACGCCCCGAGCGATGTCCAGGGCCGTGCGCCCGTATTCCAGGGCCGGTCCCGCCTCGCCCAGAGACCAGTAGACCTGGCAGAGCCCCTTCAGCGCCCAACCCTCCTGCGCCCGATCTCCGGCCGCTCGCGCCAGGGCCAGCGCCCGCTGCGAGTAGCCGAGGGCCTTCTCGTATTCTCCGAGGAGCCAGCAGGCATGCGCCAGATCGGACAGAGTGAAGGCGAGCTCCGGGGCGTAGGCGACGTTGAGGGACGGAAACACGGCCAGCGCTTCCTCCAGCGGACCGACCGCTCTCTCCGGCTCGCCGGAAAAGTGATGGACGACTCCGATCCCCCGCAGCGAAAGGAACTCCACAGGCCGATTCCTTCCAGCCCGGGCTAGAGACAGCGCCTCTTCGAAAAGATGCAACGCCTGCTCGTTGGCGCCAGCCGCCGACGCGTCGTCCGCGAGTCCGATGAGCTCGACCGCCGCCTCCTCGCGAATGCCGAGATCCTTCCAGATCCGCAGGGCCTGCTCCCGGAACCGCGTCAGTTCCATCCGGGATTCACGCGTGCCCACGCTGAAGAGGCGGGAGGCCTCCGCACGGGCCCGCTCGGCGGCCATCCGTTCACGGTCCGCGGGACGGATGACGTCGGAGACGACGGCGCGGATCTCGTAGTGCCCGGAGGGATCCTGCGGCGTGAGCGATCGGATCTCGACGCGATGCTCGCCGCTCTGTTCGACGATCCAGGTAATGGTCTCGGATCCGAGCGAGCCGTTGGGCCCATCCATGTTCATCCGGCAGAGGCCGTCGGGGTCGAAGAGGCGCAGGTCCAGGTCGATTCCGCGCTGCTCCAGGACGATCCGGACCAACTGTCCGCGTCGCAGCGCGATCCTGTAAGAGTGAGCCTGCCCGCCGGCCACGGGGTGGCGCTGCGGGACACCATCGACCAGCGGAGCCGGAGCTCCTCCGGCCGAGGGGGCGCCCGACTGGCCGAGCAAGAGACCCGCTGAAAGCAGGAACGCCGGGATCATGGCCCGGAGGAAGCCACAGTGAACTGGTGCAGGCGCGACAGAAGACGCTCGGGTCCGATTTGCGAGCTCACCCGCCAGTAAAAGACGCCCCCTCCCGACATGCGGCGGCGGACCGTATCGGGAAGAGAGACCTGCGGGCCCACGAGGGTCGGCGATTGCCAGAGCGGCGTGGACTCGAAATCGTAGACGGTGACTTCATACGTCCGGGCGCCGGTCAATGGGGCCCAGGTCAGCTCGGCCGGGGCTACCGTCAGCCGGGCTCGGTCGGCAGGGGCGACCGCGTCGGCGGGAGAAATCGGACCGCGCTCCTGCGAGAGCGCCGCGGGCCGGCGAGATGCGCTGCGAACGAAGACCGCCAGGCCGCCTGCCAAAACCAGGCCGGCGGCGGCCGCCGCCCAGACCGGGAAGCGCCGCGGCCGTATTTCGACCGAGGGAAGGCGGCTCGCCGTCGTCTCTTCGACCCAGGTCGCCAGCTCCCCCAGAGCCAGGTACTGCTTCGCGCAGTCGGCGCAGGCGAGAAGGTGATCGGCGACGGCCTCCCGCTCCTGGCGCCCCGCCTCGCCCTGCGCGATCCTCCGGAAGGTTTCCGCTTCGGGGCATCTCTCCGACGGCCGACTCGCCTGAGCATCGGGATCGTTGAAGACCGCGAGGAGCTCGCGCTCATTCAGCTTCATATTCGATTCCTTCCCCGGCGAGCCGGGCGCGCAGCTCGGTCAGACCGCGGTACACCAGGCTCCGCGCCTTCGGCTCACTCCACGACAGAAGGCGCGCGATCTCCGATGGCTTGAAGCCGCGGAGGTGAAGACCGACCGCGCGGCGCCGCTCTCGCGGAAGGCGCGCCAGAACCGCCGCGATCTTTCGAACGACCAGCCGCCGGCCGGCGAGGGACTCCGGCGATCGGCCGGGGTCGGTCCGGAGCGCGAGCTCCCGTCCTCCCTCGGTCTCGCCGAGCGTGGGATGTTCGTGCGTCAGCGCCATCTGCTCCTCGCGGCGAACGGCGACGCGCCGCACTGCGTCGATCGTCGCCGACACCGCGATCCTGTACAGATAAGACGCGGGATTTCCGATTTCTGTCTCGCTCTGGAGAGCCCGCCACAGGCGCAGCCGCGCCTCCTGCTCGATGTCGTCGAACTGGAGGCCCAGATGCTTCGGACAGACGCGGGCGATCGCGTTGCGCAAGAGCCGGCCATAGCTTTCGAGAATTTCGTCGAAGTCCGGCCGCCCGGCCGCTCGGGAATCCATGTCGCGTCCCGCTGCTCCAAGACCGAAGTCGGAGGCATTCTACGCCGCCGCGCGGCCGTTGCTCGCGCGGACGGCGCGACAGAACCGCCGCCTCCGGCGTCCTTTCTTCGGAGGAGGTCGGGCATGCGCAATCGGGCGCCGCGGCTGCTTCTGCTTCTGATGTCGCTTCTGGCAGTGAGCGCCGCGCGTGCACGCGCCCAATCCCTCTACATTCTCCCGCACGCGGGGACGCCGCAGAGCCAGACAGTCGATGTCGTGTACTCGACGGATCTCCAGGCCCAGATTGTGGACTCCATCAGTTACGGGCCTGTCCCCGGCGTCACAGTCGCCTTCACCGTTCATCCCTTCAACGGCGCCGGAGCGACATTTCTCGGAGGAGGCCTCTCGGCGGCCGCGGTCAGCGACAGCGACGGCTTCGCCACCGCTCCCCACCTGACGGCCAATGAGACGGTCGGGCCCTTCACCGTCACCGCCAGCGCGCCCGGTGCCGAAGGCTCCGCCGTTTTCCACCTGACCAATACTCCGGCCGTCGCGCCGGCGCGGCTGGCCGTGACCGCCGTCGCCGGAGGAAGCGACCCCATCGCCGGTACCCCTTTTTCCGTCACCGTCGCGGCAGTGGCGCTCGACGGAAGTCTCGCCGCGGTCGCTTCGGCGACCGGCTTCTCTTTGAGCCTGAAGACGGGCACGGGGACTCTGAGCGGAAACTTGACCGGCACAATCCTCGCCGGAACTGCCTTCGTCGCGGTCCCCGGCGTCGTCTACTCCAAGGCAGAGGTCGGGGTCGTGGTCACGGCGACCCGAACGAGCGGAGACAATCTCCAGCCCGGCGACAGTCCGCCCTTCACAGTCGATCCGCCGTCCGGTCCCCCGGCGATCATCCTGGCCACCGGCGGAACGCCCCAGAGCGCGCAGCTCAACACGCCGTTTCTCCAGGAAATCCAGGTGCAGGTCCTCGATGCCCAGAGCAAGCCGGTTCCCAACCTCACGGTGATCTTCACGGCGCCGACGGCTGGCGCGAGCGCGACGTTCCCGTCCGGCAATACCGCGGCGACGGACGCCTCCGGCCACGCCGCGGTTGCGATCGCGGCCAACTCCGTCGCCGGGTCGTACACCGTCGCGGCCAACGTTTCGCCTCCCCTTCCCACTCCGGCGCAGTTCGCGCTGACCAACACCGTCTGTTCCGTCGTGAAGCCGATTGCATCCCCGGGAGCTCTCTTTACTGGGAAGGTCGGCCAGCCCTTTTCGGTCAACTTCCTCGG
>DATFTF010000381.1:0-14988 GCA_035262245.1 Thermoanaerobaculia bacterium | reverse complement strand
GCGTCCGGGTGCAGCGCGGCCACGAATCCGCGCCGGTAATGGTGTTCCCGCGGCCCGAAGTCCCTCCCGTCCCGCTCGTAGTGCTCACGCTCGGCCTCCCGGATTCCCACCCACCACCGCTCGCGCGCGGCGTCGAGGCTCTCTGCTCCCGACTCTTCGAGCGCCCGGCGGGCCGTCCGGACCTCTTCGTCGGTGGCGGCGAGAACGAAGACGACGGAGCGGCCCAGAGCCAGCGCATCCTCGTAGAGATAGACCTCGTCTTTGGGCAGGCCCTGCTCGGTCTTCTCCTCCAGGGCCCCTCCCGCCGCCGCCCCGCCGATCGCGCCGCCCGCGCCGAACAGCGCCGCGGCGGCAAGGCCGACCGCGGTCACCGCTCCGACTCCGGGAATGAGGAGGCTCGCCGCCGCGGTGCCCAGCCCCAGGCCGGCGGATGCGCCCACAGCAGCTCCCACGACGCCTCCGACGGCCTTGCCCATGCCCGGCTGCTCCGCCTCGTCGGTGGGAACCACCGGGATGTCGATCGCGGCGGTCTCCGGCAGGAGAAGCTGAATGTGCTCTTGCGGAATTCCGCGCGAGCGCAGCTCACGCACCGCTTGCTCCGCGTCCTTGCGGGAGGAGAAGATTCCGACCGCGGTCTCCATGGCGCCCTCCTCTCCATTCGATTCGAAGCAAAGGCGTCCGGACGGCAGGGCCGCCCGGACGCGGGACGTTTACTCCCAGTAGGGGCGGACGTTGTAGTAGCGGTAGACCTCGGCCTCGAATTCCCGTCCGGTTCCAGGCCAGTGGTCCTTGTCGAAGCCCGGAGCGTTCTTGAGCCTGTCCTTCGGCACGTCCAGGACGAAGCGCCGGCGCTCGGTGTCCAGCCTCATGGATTGCCAGGGAATGGCGAAGAGCTTGTCGCCCATTCCAAGAAAGCCTCCGAAGGAGAGGACGCAATACGCGATGCGTCCGCTCTCGAGATCGATCATGTAGTCCTCGATGTTGCCGAGGTTCTCGCCCGCCGTGTTCTCCACCTTCTCATTCTTCAACGTGTCCGCGGAGAGAACCGTCGGACGTTCCAAGACCGTGCGTGCCATAGGGTCTCCTTCCAGAAAGGGTTTGATTTCAGCCGGCCCGGCGCATCGCACCGTGACGGCCTTCCGAGAATTCCTCGATCATCTTGTCGTTGAAAGCCGGGATGTCCGCCGGCTTGCGGCTGGTGACCAGCCCCCGGTCGACGACGACCTCCTCGTCGACCCACTCCGCCCCGGCATTTTTCAGATCGGTGCGGAGCGAAGGCCACGACGTCATCCGACGCCCGCGAGCGATGCCGGCTTCGATGAGCGTCCAGGGACCGTGGCAGATCGCCGCAATCGGCTTGCCGGCCTCGGCGAAGCCTCTGACGAACTCGACGGCCTTCTCGTTCCCGCGCAGCTTGTCGGGATTCATGACGCCGCCGGGCAGCAGCAGCGCGTCGTAGTTTTCCGGCTTGGCCCCCTCGAGCGGTGTGTCGATGGAGAATTCCTCGCCCCACTCTTTGTGCTTCCAGCCCTTCACTTTTCCGCCGGCGGGCGAGACGATGTCCGCCTTCGCGCCGGCGTCGAGCAGCGCTTTCTGCGGATCGGTCAGCTCCACCTGCTCGAATCCATCGTCGACGAGGATGGCGACTCTCTTTCCGGCCAGCCTTTTCGCCACGCAAGAACCTCCAGCATTCGTGACGCAAGCCTCGGGCCACGAGGAGTTCCGCGCCCGAACTCGAGGCAATGCGAAAGAAGAAGGGAGCAAGAACCAAGCCAGTCGCGTGCGCGACGCGGCGAGATTCGGAATCAGGCGGGTTCGGAGCGCGCGGTTTCCGCTGCGGCCACCGGAAGCGACAGACGCGCCACGGCTCCGCGCGCGCCGGATCGATTCTGCAACGTGAGCGTGCCCCCGTGCGCCTCGGCGATCTGACGGGAGAGGACGAGCCCGATGCCGGAGCCGCCGGGCTTGGTGGTGAAAAACGGAACGAAGAGGTTGGTCGTGCTCGAGAGTCCCGGCCCCTCGTCTTCGACTCGAACCTCCACGCGTGGAGAGTTGCCGCGCAGCCGGCGCCAGAGAATCGCCACTCCGCCCCCCGTCTCCAGGGCGGCGTCCGCCGCGTTGCGCAGCAGGTTGATCAACAGTTGCTCGAGCTGATCGGGATCGGCGGAAACGGCCGCCGAGGGTCCGCCGGCCACCGCCACCGGCACACGCGTCTCCAGCGCCGCGATCCGGGCGACGATCTCGCCGATCTCGAGCGTCCGTCGTCGCGGCTCGGGAAGACGGGCCAGGCGCGCGTAGCCGCCCGTGAAGCGCGAGAGGGCCTCGGCGCGGGAGGCGATGACCGAGAGTCCTTGTCGCATGTCCTCGCGCCAGTCGGCGGGAAGCGGGTCGGCGGCGGCGGTCTTGGAAAGGCTTCCGGCGATCGACTGGATCGGCGCGAGCGAGTTGTTGAGCTCGTGGCCCAGCACGCGGATCAGCCGCTGCCAGGCCTGGCGCTCCTCTTCCCGCAACGGGCGCGACACGTCGGCGATCACCAGAAGGCGGTGGGGGAGACCGCCTTGCCGGAACTGGCTCGGCCGCACCTCCCACCGTCCGCTGCCTCCCGGAAACGAGGCTTCGATGACCCGCGGCGCGTCGAGCGTCAGAGATTCCTCGAGGGAGAGCTCCGCGGCGCTCCTGCCGAGCAGCCGCGGCTCGGGCTGGCCCAGCAGGCGCTCGCCGGCGCGATTGGTCAGCTTCAACTTTCCTTCCGAATCGAAGGCGAAGATCGCGACGTCAATCTCCTCCATGACCTTGCGCAGGAGGGCGGTGGCCTCGAGGGCCCCCAGGCGCTGTTCGTGGAGAGTCTCGGTCAGCGCGTTGATCTCGATCAAGACCTCGCCCAGGGGATCGTCGCGCCGTCCCACGCGCCCGCGGATGGAGAAGTCGTTCTCCCGCATGGCCGACAGGAGATTGGCCATCGTCTGCAACGGAAGAACCAGCTTCTGGCGCAGCGCCGCGGAGCAGGCGAGCCAGAAGACCACGATGACGACCGTGAGGGTCCAGCGCGTGCGCAGCTCGAAGTTGCCTGTCCACAGGAGCGCGAGCGCGAGGGCGGTCCCTGGCAGGGCCGCCAGCGCCGCGATGGCCTGAATCTTCCGATCGAAGGAGAGGCGCTTCATGAGTTTTAGCGCCCGTGCTTCTCGAGCCTCCGGTAGAGGGCGCTCCGCGAGAGGCCCAGGGCCTTGGCCGCGGCGCTGACGTTGCCGGAAAAGCGCGCCATGGCCTTCTGCACGAGAAGCTCTTCGACGTCCTCCAGGCTCATCTCTTCCAGGCGCGGGAGGCTTTCTGCGGTCCGGCGCAGCGCGAGATCGGCGGGGCGGATGGCCTCTCCCTGCGCCAGAAGGACGGCGCGCTCGACGGCGTGGTCGAGCTCCCGCACGTTGCCCGGCCAGGAATGCTCGAGGAGCGCCTGCAGGGCGGCGGCCTCGAAGCGCAAGGGGGACTTGCGGTAGCGCTGCGCGTGCTGGCGCAGAAAGTGTTCGGCCAAGAGCGGGATGTCCTCCCGCCGGTCGCGCAGGGGCGGTACATGGATCTCGATGGTGTTCAAGCGAAAGAGAAGGTCCTGCCGGAAGCGCCCGGCGGCGACTTCCGCGTGCAGGTCGGCGTTGGATGCCGAAAGGATCCGCACGTCGACCTTGCGCGTGCGGGACGATCCGAGGCGCTCGAACTCTCCGGTCTCCAGGACCCGAAGGAGCTTGGCCTGCTGTCCGGCGGGAACGTTTGCGATCTCGTCCAAGAAAAGCGTTCCACCGTCGGCCAGCTCGAAACGGCCGACGCGGTCGGCGCGCGCGTCGGTGAACGCTCCCTTGACATGGCCGAAGAGCTCGCTCTCGAAGACGCCTTCGGAGATGCCGCCGGCGTTCAACGTGACCAGAGGACGGGAGGCCCGCCGGGAGCCGGTGTGCAGCGCGCGCGCGACCATGCCCTTGCCCGAGCCGTTCTCTCCCACGATGAAGACGTTGGCGTCCGAGGGCGCCACGCGGGCGATCATCTCCAGGACCGGCCGCATGGCCGCGGACTGCGCGATGAGCGACGCGTCCGGCTCGGCCCGGAGAATTCGGTTCTCCGCCTCCAGCCGTTCGCCGCGCTTCAACGCTCTCCCCAGGGCGATCTGCGTGCGCAGGGTGGCCAGCAGCCGGGTGTTGTCCCAGGGCTTCTGGACGAAGTCGCGCGCCCCGCGCCGCATCGCCTAGACCGCGACGTCGACGGTGCCCCAGGCGGTCATTACCACGACCGGAAGACTGTCGTCCAGATCGCGGATGCGGGCCAGAAGGTCCAGCCCCTCCCTGCCCGACGTGGTGTCTCGCGTGTAGTTCAGGTCGATCAGAGCCGCGTCGTAGTCTCCCTTCTCCAGAGCCGCCAGCAAGGCCGCCGGCGAGGTGACCGCCTGGCTCTCCATCCCTTCGCTCTTCAAGAGCAGCCGCAAGGCTTCCAGCACGTCACGCTGGTCGTCGGCGATCAGGACGCGCGGGGAGGAGGTCGGCATGCGGTGGAATTATCCAACGCGCCGCGGCGGCGCGGGCGTCATTCCGAGCGGAGCGCCTCCGTCGGATCGATCCGCATGGCCTGTCGGGCGGGAACGGCGCAGGCCGCCAGTCCGACCGCGAGCAGCAGCGCCGCGCTGGCCGCGAAGCTTCCGGGGTCCGCGGGCGCCACGCCGTCGACCCGATCGCCGTGTTCCCGCCGGATCCGGGCCCCGATCGCCCGGAGATCCGCGCGCGCCGCGGCCAGGCTCACGCCTTCGCGAAGGCGGCCGACCGTTCGCCAGTTATGGGCCGTGCGGCTCGCTTCCTCCTGCGGGATCTCGCCGGCCGGTCCGAGTGCGGCGAGCGCTCGAGCGGTCCAGATCTGCTCCTCCGGCGGAAACTGAAAACCGGGAGGCATGACACCGACGACCCGGTAGACGCCGCCGTCCAGACGCAGGTTGATGCGCGCGAGATCTCGCTCGCCCGAAAGGTACCGGCGCCAGAACACGTGGCTCACGACCGCGGCCGGGGCTGCTCCGCGCTGAAGCTCCTCGGGTGTGAAGGAACGCCCGAGCGCAGGCGCGACGCCGAGCGCGGAGAAGAACTCGCGGGAGACGGTGGTTCGGACGATCCGGACCGGCTCCGTCCTGCCGGAGACCGACACCGGCCATGCGGCCCACTGGGCGAACGCAGCGAGCGAATGATTGAGCTGCTGGAAGTCGCGGTAGTTCGGATCGCTGAAACTCATCCGGTGTCCCATGCGATCGACTTCGCTGACGTCGACGATTCGGCCGGGATCGGGATAGCGAAGCGGCCTCAAAAGAACGCCCCGGGCAACGCTGAAGATTGCGGTGTTGGCGCCGATGCCCAGAGCCAGCGTGACGACCGCGGCGGCTGCAAAGCCCGAGCTTCGGGAGAGAGCTCGGAAGGCCTGTCTCAAGTCCTGGAGGAACATGCCCCCCCTTTCCTGCAGGGTTATCCTCATTCGCCTCGCATCGCGCGCACCGGGTCGATGCGGCTCGCCCGTCGCGTGGGAAGAAGGCTCGCGCAGAGAGCGACCGTCAGGGCGAGAACGCCGACCGCGCCCAGAATCGAGAAATCGTTCGGCGACACGTTGTAGAGCTGGCTCTGGAGCGCTCTTCCCGCCGCAAGCGCCAGGGGGAGCCCCGCGGCCACGCCCGCTGCGGCCAGAGCGACCGCTTGGCCGGCGACCATCCGGAAGATCTCGCCCGCCTGGGCGCCTAGGGCGATGCGGATGCCGATTTCCCGCCGCCGTCCGGCGACGAATCCCGAGACCACTCCGAAGACTCCGATTGCCGCGAGGAGCACCGCCAGCGCCGCGAATCCGGAGAGAAGGGAAGCGGCGAACAACCTCGAGGAGGCCGAGGTCTCCACCAGGCGTTCCAGCGAAGTAACATGGGTGACCGGCTGGTTCGAATCCACCGCGCGGATGGCCGCGACGGCCGCCGGCGCGAGGGTTTCCGGCCGGCCCGCGGCGCGCAGGACCACGACCATATCGGAGTCGGTGAACTGGGCATGCGGAACATAAATCTGGTTCGTTCGAGGCGCGTCCAGACTGGCGTGCCGCACGTCTCCGACGACGCCGACGATCGTTCTCCATGGGCCGTTCGGATCGGCCAGCCGGACGCGGCGGCCCAGAGCGTTTCCGCCGAATCCGTTTTGAGCGAAAGTCTGGTTGACGAGCACGACCGGCGCCGCCTCGCGGCGATCCGCCGCCGTCAGGGTCCGTCCCTGAAGGAGCGGGATCCGCATCGTTGCCAGGTAATCCGGCGTAATGGAGTAGCGATCGGCGGAGGGAAGCTCTCCGGGCGACTGGGCTCGCCCTTCGATCGTGATTCCAAACCCGTCGACATTGCCGCCGAGTGGTATCTGGCTCGTGGCCGCCGCGGAGACCACGCCCGGCGCCGCGCGCAGGCGATCGAGGACCTGCTCGTAAAAGGCAACCGAGCCTGCCGGCGTGTAGGGCTTTCCGAGGACGGGCCCCGAGATCGTGACCTCCATCTGGAGAACGCCGGCGGCAGTGAATCCGGGATCCACGGACAGGAGAAGTCGGACGCTCTTGACGAGAAGGGCTGCCCCGAAGAGAAGCGCGAAGACCAGGGCGGCGTCGAAAACGACCAGAAGGCCGGCGCGGCGTCGGGCGCCGCGGCTCTCCGAGCCGCCTGAGCCTTCGCGCAGCCGCGGCTCGGGATCGAGCCGCGCGAGCCGCAGAGCCGGAAGCAACCCGAAGGCCAGCCCGCTCGCGACAGAACACGCGGCGGCGAAGGCCAGCACCGTCGGATCGAGGCGCGTGTCGGCCAATCGCGGGATCGCCGCCGGCGCGAGAGCTAGGAGGGAGCGCAGCGTGGCGGACGTCGCGGCGACTCCGAGCAGGCCGCCTCCCCCCGCGAGCAGCAGCGCTTCGGCAAGGAACATCTGGATGATGCGCCGGCCGTTTGCGCCGAGAGCGCAACGGATCGCGACTTCGCGCTGGCGACTAGCCGCCCGCGCCAGGAGGAGGCTGGCGATGTTGGCGCAGCCGATCAGCAGAACGAACCCGACGCCGGCCAGGAGAGTCAGGAGGACGTTGCGGAACCGGTCGGTCAAGTTTCCCTGCAACGGCTCGACGAAGACTCCCGTGTTCGGATAGTCGGTAGGGTGCTCGGAGACGATGCCTGTCTGGACGGCCGCGAGCTCGGCGCGCGCCGACCCGAGAGTTGCGTTGGCGGTCAAGCGTCCGAAGGCTCGCAGGTGACGGCAGTCGCGGCAGGCGTAGGGGATTGTTTGGTCGTAGCCCAGGGGCGACCAGATTTCCGTCGGCCGGCCGGGGAAGGGAGAGAAAACGGACTCGAAGTCGCGGGGCAGGACGCCGGCGACGAAATAAGACTTGTCGGCCAGACGAACCACGCGACCGGGAAGCGTGGGATCGCCTCCGAAACGGCGTTTCCAGAGGCCGTAGCCCAGGATCACGACGCGGTTGGCGCCGGGTCGGTCTTCTTCGCGCACGAAATCTCGGCCGTAGAGCGGGCGGACGCCCAGCACTTGAAAGAAACCGTTGGTGACCCGCAGCCCCTCGAGCTTCTCCGCCGGGCTGCCGCCTTCGGGAGCGAGCGTCGGGTTCCAATAGGACATCACCGCGATGTCCTGGAAGGATTTCACGCGGGCGCGCCAGTCCTGATAGGTCGGGAATCCGAGGTTGCAAGGCGTGCCGTCTCTGTCCTGCTCCTCGAGCGCGACGAGCCGGTCGGGACGCGGAAAGTTCAGCGGCTTCCAGAGCACCGCGCGCGCGACCGAGAAGATCGCCGTGTTGGCGCCGATGCCCAGAGCCAGCGTGGCGACGGCCAGGAGGGCGAAGCCCGGCGACCTGGAGAGAGCGCGAAAGGCGTGACGAAAGTCCTTTGCCAGAGCGGTCATGTTGTCCTCACTCGCTCCGTAAAGCCCTCATCGGGTCGAGCCGCGCGGCGCGGTGCGCCGAGGGGTAGGCGGCGGCGAAGGCGACCGCGCCCAAGAGCGCGATTCCGGCGGCGAAGATCGGCGCATCGGCGGCCTTGACGCCGTAGAGGATCGACTGGACCGCCTTTCCCAGCGCGAAGGCGGCGGGGAGGCCGAACGCGCATCCGATGGCGAGAAAGCGGCCGACATCGGCGAGAACCAGGCCGCGCACTTCGCGGGGCGTGGCGCCGAGGGCGACGCGGACGCCGATCTCGATCCGCCTCTGAGCTACTGCGAAGGCCAGGACTCCGTAGATACCGAGCGCCGAGAGGAGAGCAGCCAGCGCTCCGAACGCGGCGGAGAGGATCATCACCAGGCGCCGGGAAGTGAGGGACTCGGCGATCTGCGTGCGAAGGGTCTTGAGGTCGAAAATGGGAAGCTCCGGATCGATGCGGTGGACCGCGGCGCGGAGAGACGCGGTGAGCGAGACCGGGTCTTTGACCGACCGGACGTAGAAGGTCAGCCGGCCGAGCCTGGGGTCCTGCTGCCAGGGAAGGTAGAGGAACGGCTCGATTTTTCCGTCGACCGAGCTGCCCTTGCTGTCCTTAACGATCCCGACGATCTCGATGTCGGCGGCACCCTTGCCGCCTCCTCCCGTCCCCACTTTCGCGCCGAGTGGATTGCGGTTTCCGAAGAATTTGCGCGCCAGGGTCTCGTTGATCAATGCGACCTTGGGAGACGCGGCGTCGTCCTGCCAGGTCAGCTCGCGTCCGGCCAGGAGAGGGATCCCGAGCGAGGAAAAGTAGTCGGGCGCGACGCGGTTGCGCTGAACGTGGTGCGACTCGCCCGCCGCGGGCTCGAAGCCCGCTATCTTGATATCGCCGCCTTCGTCGTCGCCGGAGAGAGTGGGGACCTCCGCCGCGGTCACCGAGCGGACGCCGGGAAGTGCGGCCAGGCTATGGAGGAGCTGGCGTCCGAAGAGCGCGGTCTTCTCCGCGGTATAGCCGCTCGCTTCGGGCGCGACGGTGAAGCCGATCACCCGGTCGGGCTGGAGTCCCAGGTCCACGCGGCCGAGATTCTGGAGAGTTCGGACGAAGAGGCCGGCGGCGACCAGAAGCACAAGCGTCAGGGCAATCTGGGCGGTGACCAGCCAGCGGCGAAACCGGAGCGTCTCGTGGCCGCCCGTGCTCGTGCCGCGGCCCGACCCGCCGAGCGTGGACGCCGGATCCAGGCGCGCCGCTCGCAACGCGGGAGCGATGGCAAAGAGGAAGGCGGACACGATGGAGATCGCGGCGGCGAAGGCGATCACGCGCGGATCGACATGAATCGCCAGCTGCCGCAGGTAGCCGTCCTGGGGAAAGGCGGCCAGCAGAGCGTCGAGAGTCCACGCGGCGACGGCGAGCCCGAGCGCGCCGCCGAAGAAGGAAAAGACCAGGCACTCCGCGATCGTCTGCCGCAGCAGCTGCACGCGGCTGGCGCCGATCGCGAGCCGTATTCCGTACTCGCGCTGCCGCGCGGCTCCGCGCGCGGCCAGGAGGCCGGCCAAATTCGAGCAGGCGATCAGGAGCACCAGCCCGACCATCCCCATGAGCGCCAGGATCGGGGTGCCGATCGCATTGCGCATCACCGCGCGTCCGGTTCCTCCGGGGAGAAGCTCGAGCTTCTTGTCCAGAAATCTGTTGCGGTTCTTCTCGCTCCAATCGGTGATCGATGCGAGGGCATCGCGAAGCAGGGACCGGTAGAGGGGAGCGAGGCGCGCCTGAGCTTCTCCACGGGAGACGCCCGGCTTCAGCCGACCCACGATCTGGACCCAGTAGTCCTTGGGATCCTCGAGCCCGTTCCAGAACGCGGTCATCTGCGCCTTCTCCATGATGGGCACGAAAAGGTCGGCCGGCCGGCCCGGCTGGATTCCGGTGAAGCCTTGGCGCGCCACGCCGACAATCGTCAGCGGATGTCCGTTGACGATGATCGCCTTGTTCAGGACGCCGGGGTCTGTCGCGAAGCGCCGCTTCCAGTAGCCGTGCGAGAGGACGACCACCGGGGAGGCTCCGGGCGCGCGGTCGTCCGCCGGGTCGAGAACGCGCCCCAGAGCCGGCGTGACGCCGAGCACGCCGAAGGCGTTGGCGCTCACCATCTCCGCGGAGGCCCGTTCGGTCGCTCCCGCCGCGGCGACGCTCGCGTCGAAGGGAAACTGGGCCAGAAGGCCGGAGAAGACCGTGTTCCCGTCCCGCAGGTTCCGGTACATCGGATAGGTGAAGGACGTGGCGATGTCGTCGTCGCTCCAGCCGTGCCCCTGGATCGGTCCATCCGAGCGCAGCAGAACGAGCTCCTTCGGGCTGCGCACGGGCAGCAGGGTCAGCATCACCCGGTTGACCAGGGCGAAGATCGCGGCGTTGGCGCCGATGCCCAGAGCCAGCGTGACCACTGCGATGGCCGCGAAGCCCGGGCTCTTCACGAACGACCGCAGCGCGAACTTGAGATCCTGAATCAACGAGGTCATCGAAACTCCTTCGCTATTCGGCGCGGAGCGCCTGAATCGGGTCGATGCGTGTCGCACGGCGCGCCGGGATGGCGGCCGACAGAAGGGCGACGGCAGTCAGGAGAGCCGTCGCGACGATCAGAGCCTCCGGGTCGTCGGTCCGGGTCCCGTGCAGCACCGGGGCAAACCGCCGGGTCAGCGACAAGGGGACCGCGAGGCCGATCATCGCGCCGAGGCCGACCAGTGCCGCGGCGCGCGCGAGAATGAGGCGCACGACGTCCTGTCCTCGGGCGCCCAGCGCCAGGCGAATGCCGATCTCCCTGCGGCGGCGCTCGACGTCGTGAGCGACCAACGCCACCAGGCCGAGCGCGGAGAGCAGGAGCGTCAGCAGGCCGAACGCGCCGAACGATTCGAGGAGAAACCTCGGCTGCGCGAGCGCCTCGAAAACCCGGTCGTCCATGGGACGGAGGTCCGACAGCGGAACCTCCGGATCGAGGGCCGAGAGCTCACGTTTCAGAATCGCCGCAGCGCCGGATGCCCCCGCCGCGGGCCGCACGACCAGATTCAATCCGCCGCCGGGCGCCTGAGCCAGCGGCAGGTACGCCTCCGAGATCGGCGCGGCGTCGATGCCGTCATGGCTGACGTCTCCCACAACGCCGACGACCGTAAGCCATGCATTGGCGGGTTGGCCGATGGCGATTCGCTGGCCGACAGGATCGGCGCCGGGCCAGAATCTTGCGGCCATGGTTCGGTTCACCAGGACGGTCGGCGTCGAGTCCTCGCGGTCCCGATCGTCAAAACTCCTTCCGGAGTGGATCGGTATCCCCATGGCCGCGAAGTAGTTGCCCCCGAGCACTCTCACGCCGACGACAGGGGCATCTCCTGGCGAGGCGGCGCGGCCTTCGAAAATGATCTCGCCCACGCCGTACGCGGGATCGAGGGGAAAGCGGGTGGTGCCGCCGGCCGCCGAGATCTCCGGGTGGGCTTCCACACGGCGAAACAGCTCGTGAAAGAAAGCGACCTGGCGTTGAGGCGTAGCGTATCGAGCTCGCGGAAGGCCAAGCCGCGCCGTGACCACGTGGTCCGGCGCAAAGCCGAGGTCGAACCGGCGCAGGTGCTCGAAGGTCTTGAGCAGCACAAGCGCGCCGGAGAAGAGAACGAGGGCCGCTGCGATCTGCGAGACCACCAGGGCGGCGCGAAGGCGGCTTGCCGACAGGCCGCCGGCCAGCCCTTCGCCCCGCAGGACCGACTCCGGGGCGGTGCCCGCGGCGCGCCAGGCGGGCAGGAGGCCGGAGACGAGCCCTGCAAGGAGGCTGACCAGGGAAGCGAATGCGAGGACGGCGCCGTCGATGCGGACGAGATCGAGCCGGGGGACGCTCGGGGGAGCCAGTGTTAGCAACGCCGACTCGGTCGCCAGGACCAGTATCCCGGCGAGGGTTCCGCCCGCGACGGCGAGCAGGAGAGCCTCGGCAAGGAGAGCGGAGACGATCCTTCCCCGCGAGGCACCGAGCGCCACACGAATCGCCGTCTCCCGCCGCCGCGCTCCGGCCCGGGCCAGGAGAAAGTGCGCGATGTTGGCGCAGACGACCAGCAGAACGAACCCGACCGCGCCGGACAGGAGGAGGAGAGCCGAACGGACGTCCCCCACGATCTGTTGCTCCAGGGTTACGACGTGCATGCCGACGTTTTCGTTGGTCGCGGGATACTCCTTGGCCAGCGCGCGGGCGACACCGGCGACATCCGCATCGGCCGATCCGAGGGAGGAGGCCGAGCCGAGGCGGCCGATCACCTGGTAGACCGCGACGCCTCGTGCGTTCCAGGCCGCCGGGAGATCCATCGGCGTCCAGATCTGCGCCATCTGTTCCGGCGCCTTCAACTGAGCGGGGAACTCGAAATTCGGGCCAAGGACACCCACGACTTCGTAGAGCACGTCGCTCAAGCGGATCTTTCGCCCGACGATGCCCGGGTCTCCCGCAAAGCGCCGCTTCCAGAGCGCGTGGCTCAGCACGGCCACGCGTTTCGTTTCGCCTTTCCGCTCGTCCGCGGCCACCAGGACACGGCCAAGCGCCGGCCGGACCCCGAGGAGCGAGAAGAAGTTTCCGGTGACCCGCGCGGCCAGGACCGATTCGGGAGGCTCGCCCGCCGCGTTGAGATTGTAGGGAGCGCCCAATTGGGCCGCCAGGCCTTCGAAGGACCGGCTGCGAGCGCGCAGGTCCTCGAAGTTCGGCGCGGCGACGCTGAAGCGGTGATTGCCCTCCCGGAGCAGGTCCTCCCAGACGACCACGAGCCGATGCGGGTCGCGGTAGGGAAGGCCGCGGAGAAGGACCCCGCGCACGATCGAGAAGATCGCGGTGTTCGAGCCGATTCCCAGCGCCAGCGTAGCGATGGCGACGGCGGCGAAACCCGGGCTCTTCACGAGCATCCGCAATGCGTATTTGACGTCTTGCGTGAGCGCGTTCATGCCATGCCTCGGAGAGATCTCACTCGGATCGAAGCGCAACGACCGGATCCATGCGGGCCGCCCGCCGCGCGGGCAGAAAGCTCGCCACCAGGGCGACGGCGCTGACGAGGACACCGACCGCCGCGAAGGTGAGTGGATCGGAAGATTCGACTCCCGGCGTGTCGCCCGCGATCGCGCGGCCGACCGCGAGGGAGGCGGCCAGGCCAGCCGCACCGCCGGCGGCGCATAGGCAAAGCGTGCGGACCATGAAGGTGCCCAGCAGCCGGCGCGGTCCCGCCCCCAGCGCCATGCGCACTCCGATCTCCCGGCGCCTCTCCGCGACCGAGAAGGCGGCCAGGGCGTAGAGCCCAACGCCCGAGATCAAGACGGCCAGGAGACCCAGGCTCCCCAGCAGAGTCGAGGCGATCCGCTGAGAGAAGACCTCTTCCTGGAAGTGCTGTTCCATCGTCTGGACCTCGAAGAGGGGCAGATTGGGATCCAGACGGCGGACTGTCTCGCGCACGGCGGGCAGGAGCGAGATCGGATCTCGCAGGGTCCGGACGTGGAGCGCCACCTCGCTCTGGGCGTCCTGGGCCAGAGGGAGAAAGACAAACGGCAGCGGCGGCCCGTCGAGTCTCTCCAGCCGGGCGTCGGCAGCAACGCCCACCACGCGGCGGCGGACATTGTCGACGGTCACACGCGCTCCGACGGCGGAGCGCCCGGCGAGGTAGCGGCGCTCGAATTCCGCGTTGACCAGCGCGACCGGCTCGGCCCCCGCGCTGTCGGAGACCTCGAACTCGCGTCCTTTGAGGAGGGGCAGGCGCAGGAGACGAAGGTAGCCGGCGGAGAAGGTGTCGACGCGGGGACGCACCTCTTCCCCCGGCCGGGGAACGTAGCCCTCGGCCGCGACGCTCCGTGATCCAAACCCGCCGAAGCCCAGGGGCGCTCTCCGAGCCACGGCGGAGCTCTCGACACCGGGGAGCGCGCTGACCCGCTCGGTCAGATCCTCGAGCAACGCGGTGCCGCGATGCGGGCTGTAGCCGGCGGCGAAGAGCTTCAGATCGACGAGGAGGATGTTGCGGCTGTCGAAGCCCGTGTCGGTCCTCCGGCTGGAAGTCAGGCTGCGCAGGAACAGGCCTGCGGCGACGAGGAGAACGGTCGACAGGGCGATCTGCGCGGCGACCAGAACGCTTCGCAGCCGGGCGCGCCCGCGTTCTCCGGCCACCGCGCGGCTGCTTCCGGTCAGGTCGGCGGCGACCGCCGTCCGGCCGGCCTGAAGGGAGGGGACGAGGCTGCAGAGGAGGTTGGCCGCGAGCGAGATGGCCAGGGCGAAAAGAACCACGCTTGCGTCCACCGAGAGATTCATGCGCACCGGCATGCCCGTGGGGGGAATGAACGCCAGGAGGAGGCCCGATGTCCAGAACGCGGCGACGAGAGACGCGGCCGCCGCCAGCGCCGAGAGCATGACGCTCTCGAGAAAGAGCTGCTTCCGAACGCGCGCCGGACTCGCTCCCAGGGCCAGCCGCGTAGCGATCTCGCGCCGCCTCCCCAGGGCGCGGTTGATCAAGAGGTTGGCGACGTTCGCGCAGGCCGTGAGAAGCACGAGGCTGACCAGCGCGGCCAGAGTCAGGAGGATCGGTCCCAGCTCCGCCGGCCCGCCCCAGGGACTCCGGGAAAGAGGCACGACGCTCACCCGGCCGCCGTCATGGACGCCCGGATACAGCCGGTTCAAACGGGATTGCGCGCTCGCCAGCGCCGCGTCGGCCTGCTCCGTGGTCACGCCGGGCTTCACGCGGGCGAGTGTCAGAAGCCATCGGTCGGCGCGGTTCTCGAGCCGGTCCCCGGCCGGATCCAGGCGTCCAATCTGGACCAGGGGGATCCAGACGTCGGTTCCGATCCCCAGGAAGCTCCCGTAGAAGGCGGGCGGCGCCACTCCCACCACGGTGAAAGGCTGGGCATCGATCAGGATCGTCTTGCCCACGGCCGCGGGGTCGGATCGCAGAGACCGCCGCCACAGCGCGTCGCTCACCACCGCCACCGGCGCGGCTCCGCGCCCGGCGCCCTCCTCGGCCCGGAAGCCTCGGCCTAGCGCCGGCGCAACCCCCAGCACGCCGAAGTAGTCCGCGGAG
>DATFTF010000380.1:0-2095 GCA_035262245.1 Thermoanaerobaculia bacterium | reverse complement strand
CGGTCACCTTCACCAACAAGGCGGCGGAGGAGATGCGTCAGCGGGCGCGCGCGCTGCTCAAGGTCGAGCGCCTGGCGAGTTTCGTCGGCACGTTCCACTCCTGGTCCCTGAGGTTCCTGAGGCGCCACGCCGCCGCCGCGGGGCTTCCTCCCCGATTTGCCATCGCCGACGCTGCCGATCAGCTCGCGCTGGTCAAGGAAGCCATGGCCGAGCTCTCGATCTCCGAGCAGATGCTTCCGCCCAACGGCGTGCGGGCCCGGATCTCCGGGGCCAAGAGCGCCCTGATCGATCCGCAGCGTTTTGCCGCGGCGGCGGAGAACGACTTCGCCGCCGAGCGGATCGCCCGCATCTACCGGCTTTACGAGAAGAAGCTCGCCGATGCCGGGGCGGTCGATTTCGACGATCTGATTGGAAAAACTGTCGGCTTGCTGCGATCCAATCCCGCCGTGCTGGCCGCCGAGCGCGGCCGCATTCGCCACCTCTTGATCGACGAGTACCAGGACACCAATCCCTCCCAGGACGCTCTGGTCAAGCTCCTTGGGGAGAACGCCGACTCGCTCTGCGCGGTCGGGGACGAGGACCAGGCCATCTACCGCTGGCGCGGCGCGGAGGTCGAGCACATCCTCCGGTTCGACAAGGATTTTCCCGAAGCGCGCATCGTGGCCCTGGAGCGCAACTATCGCTCGACCGGCGGCATCCTGCGGGCGGCTTCGGCCCTGGTCTCCAACAACCGCCGCCGCCGGGCCAAGAAGCTCGTCTCCGAGCGCGGAGGGGAGACGCCGGTGCGCCTGTGGCGGTTCGAGGAGGACAGGCAGGAGACCGAGGCGGTGGCGCGCGCGATCGCCGAGGGAGGCCGCCCGCCGGGAGAGGTCGCCGTGCTTTACCGCACCAACGCCCAGTCCCGGCCTCTGGAAGAGGAACTTCTGAAGCGGCGCCTCCCCTATGTCGTGGTTGGGGGAATGAAGTTCTACGAGCGCGCGGAGGTCAGGGACGCGCTCGCCTACGTGCGTCTGGCGGTCCGTCCGGAGGACGATCTGGCCTTCCGGCGCGTGGTCAACGTGCCGGCGCGCGGCATCGGGTCGGCCACGCTCGACCGGCTGGCCACGGCGGCGCGCGAATCCGGCCGCAGCCTCTGGGACGTCTCCGCCGACCCTCCGGCCGGCCTCCCGGACCGCGCGCGCGTCGCGCTGTCGCGGTTCCGCTCACTGGTCGAGGGCCTCCGCGAGAAGGCGCAGACCTACGCCCCCTCGGCGATGCTCGAGCATGTGCTGGAGGCGACCGGCTATGCCGCGCTCTACGCCCGCTCCGAGGATCGCGAGGACCAGGCCCGGGCGGAGAATCTCCAGGAGCTCGTCAGCGCGGCGCGGGAGTTCGAGCGCTCCAACGCCGAGGGAGCGACGGTCGCCGAGTACCTGGACACAGTCTCGCTCGCCACCAACGAGGACGTCATCGAAGGGCAGGGGGCGGTGACGCTCTCGACGCTCCATGCGGCCAAGGGGCTGGAGTTTCCGGTGGTCTTCGTCGTCGGGCTGGAAGAGGGTTACCTGCCGCACGGCCAGTCGGGCGAGGACCCCGACGAGCTGGAGGAAGAGCGGCGGCTGCTCTACGTCGGAATGACGCGGGCGGAGGACGAGCTGACGCTGACGCTGGCCGACCGGCGTCTGGTCTACGGCCGGGTCCAGATGCGCACGCCGTCCCGGTTCGTCTCGGAGATCCCGGCCGAGGTCCTGGAAGAGCGCGCCGTGCGGCGGACGGCGTCGCCTCTGCGGCCGACGATCTTCGACCGCGACGTGGAGCCGGAAGAGGAGGAGCCGGGCATCGGGCTCAAGCGCGGGCGCCGCGTGCGCCATCCGCGCTACGGCTACGGCGTGATCCTGTCGCAGGAGGGCTCCGGCGACGAAACGCGGCTGACGGTGTACTTCGACCGCGCCGGCAAGAAGAAGTTCATCGCGCGGTATGCGGATTTGACGCCCGCCTAGCGGCGAGCGCGCGAGGCGCGAGGCGGAAGGCGTGAGGCGCGAAGGCTACAATCTATATATTGTTATTCCTCTTAGACCTTAGACCTTAGACCTTAGACCTTAGACCTTAGACCTTA
>DATFTF010000379.1:0-4810 GCA_035262245.1 Thermoanaerobaculia bacterium | reverse complement strand
GTTCTCGATCGCCAGGCCGCAGAGGCCGGCCAGCGACGCCAGGAACCGCGCGTCTTCTTCCTGGAAGGCAGCGCTTCCGCCGCGCCGCTCCTTGTCCGCCAGAACCAGAACGCCCAGGGCCCGGGCGCCGCCCCGAATCGCGACGCCGATGGCCGCCGAGACCGGCATCCGAAGCAGACGAAATCCCTCCCGACGAACAGCCGTCTCGGCTCGGAGCACCTCGGCCAGAAATTCATCCTCGGCCACGGCCGATTCTGAGAGCCGGCGCGGCAGACCCACTCGCGACTCGGCGCGGCGAGCGCCCCCTTCCCCGAACGTCGCCAGGTACCCTCGCGAGGCGTCGAGCACGCCCACCGCTCGGCCGAGCACGTCGTCGGCCAGCGCCTGCTCGTCGGGGAGCGAGCCGAGAGACAGTCCGGCGTCGTACAGGGTCTCGAGAAGGAGTAGCTTGTGCTGGGTCTCGAAGTCGCGGGCCCCGGAACTGGTCATCGGACTCCGTTCACTTTGCCGCTGCGACCGTGCTCTGGCGCGAGGCCTGAGCGACGACTTCCTCCGCCTCCCTCGCGGGAGCCCAGCTGGGGTTCCACTTGTGGTTCTCGGCCAGAAGCTTCGCCGCGCGGTCCACGTCGCCGTGCCTGGCCAGGAGCACCGCGAGCCGGGCGCGCCCCTCGTAGATACACTGCCGGTCGGGGAAGTCCCTCCAGGGATTGGGCGGATTGGCCATCTCCTCGAAGACGGCGATGGCTTCGCTGTCCCTCCCCTGACGCTCCAGAGCGGTTCCCATGAGCAGGTTCCACCCCGCGTTGTAGGGCTTGTAGGAACCGCCGGCCTCCCGACCCTTTCCCGTGGCCTCTAGGACCTTCGGCTTGCCTTCCCGCAGAACGCGCTCCGCTTCCGCCGGCTGCCCGCTCACGAGACTCGCCGCGGCGTCGACAAAAACCTTCTTGACCGGGGTGTATTCGTTCTTGGGCAGCCGTACCAGAGCCGCGATGAGACGCTGCGCCTCGGCTCGGTCCTTCGCCCAGAGCGCGGTATGGAGGGCACTCGCCAGATAATCGGTCCGCAAGCCGTCCGTCACGGCAAACTCGGCCGCCTTCTCGTAGGAGGCGATGGCTCTGGGATAGTCGCCCTTGCCACTGTAGGCCACCCCCAGGTGCTGGTAGGCGGGATCGAAGTCCGGTTTGATGGCCAAGGCGCGATTCAGGCTGGTGATGGCCTCGTCATACCGCCCGCTGTACGCCAGGACCTCTCCCATGCTGTCGAAGGGATTGGCCTGATCGGGGGCTAGGAACTGGTACTTCTTGAAGCACTCGACGGCGCGGTCGCAGTCGCCCCGAAACGCGTAGAAGTATCCCATCTGGTTGTACGCCGACGCATTGTTCGGATCGCTCGCCAGCAGCTCGTTGAAGATCCGGATGGCCTTCTCCGGATTGGTGCCGGAGATCTCCTGGCCTGCCAGCATCATCGCCGCGCGTGCGTCGTCGGGATATTTCTCATGGATCTTCCGCGCGATGGCAACCCCCTCGTCTGGCTTTCCGTTCATGTAGGCAGCCTGCATGTCGAGGCTCAGGCGCTCGCGCTCGGTCAGCCGCGACCGAAGCTGCCGCGCCCGGGCCACCAGAGAGCGGGACTGGTCACGGTCGCTCAAGCGGGCCAGGCCCATCATGGCCATGGCGAACTCCGGATCCGCCTCCAGGGCCTTGGCGTAGGCGATCTTCGCTTCCTTGAAGTAAAAGCGCTGCTCGTTCTCGAATCCCTCGCGATACGCCTTGTAGGCGGCGGCCGAGGACGTCGTCACGTCGCGGCGGTTGCCGAGATAGAGCGCTGCGGCGGCGACCGCGGCGACGGCCGCCAGGGAGGCCAGGACGAGCAGAGGTATCCGACGGGCCTTCATACCCTCCTCATGATACGGCTTTCCGGGACCGCGGTTTTGGGGTCTCGCGGCTGAAATCCGAGCGCCGGCGGCGGCTTGTCACGTACTCCGGGCATCCTGTCCCTTATTCGACCCTCAGGAAGAGGAACGTCATGTCGTCGTACTGCTCGGCCGACCCGACGTAGCTGCGGATGTCCGCGAGGATTCCGCGCGCCAGGTCTTCCAGAGGTTCGCCCGAGCGCCGGGCCACCGACGCCATTAGGCGCTCTTCGCCGTACGGCTCCATCTGCTCGTCCATGGCCTCGGAGAAGCCGTCGGTATAAAAGAAGATCAGATCGCCGCGGCGCAGGAAGATCTCGCGGGTGTCATAGGGGACCTCCCGAAACGCTCCCAGCGGCAGCCGGTGCTCCGGCGGATCGAGCGGCCGCGGCGCCCCGTCTCCCGATCGGACGAGAATGGGCAGAGGCTGCCCGCCGATCGCGTAGCGCAGGCTCATGGCGTCGGGGTCGAGCAGAAAATATCCGAGCGAGACGAACATCCGGCGCTTGATGGAATAAATCCGGCGGTTCGATTCCTGAAACAGAAGGCCGGGGTCGCGCGTGGTGAGCGCGCGCGAATACACGATCTCCTTGGAGGCCACCATGAGCAGCGAGGCGGGGACCGACTTGCCCGAGACGTCGCCCAGGACCACCCCCAGCTGGCGGTCATCGAACGGAATGAAGTCGTAGAAGTCTCCGCCCACGACCTTCGCCGGCAGACTGCCGCCCAGGAAGGAGAAGCCCGGCACCTCCGGAAGCTTGCGCGGCAGAAGACTCGACTGGATGTCCCGGGCGATCTCCAGGTCTCTCTTGAATTCGGCCTGGCGGGTCATCTCGTCGTGGAGCAGAGCGGTCTCGATCGCGAGCGCGGCCTGGTTGGCCAGGGTGCTCAAGAGAGCCTCGTCGTCGCGGTCGAAACGCTCCCCGGACAGTTTTTCCTTGAGGGTCAGCAATCCCATGAGCCGCTCCCGGTAGACCAGCGGGACTGCCATGCGGAAGCCCTCGTCCATCAGCCGGGTGCGGAATTCCTCGCTGTCCCTGTCTGCGAAGTGGAGGGACAGCTCCTCCAAGCGAACCGGCTTGCCTTCCTTCTGCAGAAGCCGACGGACCGCGGCCCGCGGCTCGAGCCGATCCTCGCGCCGGCCCCGCCGCTCGAGCCAGCCCTCCGAGTCCCGCACCCAGATCGAGGCTTTCTCCACGCGCATCGTCGCGGCGACGCTCGCCGTTAGATAGTCGGCGATGCGTCCGAGATCCAGCTCGCCGGTGATCGCCTCGCTCATCTCCAGGAGCGCCGTCTGGTAGTCGAGCTTGTCGCGAAAAAAGAGGCGGTCGAGCGGCGTCTGCAGCCGCCGGCGAACGAGCTCGAAGAGAGGGAGAGCCACGAGGAAGAATCCGAAATTGAAGAGTGGTGACGCCGCCAGACGCGACCCGGAGAAGAAGGAGTTGGCCGCGGCGAAGAGGACCGCGTAGAACCCGAACAGGATGGCCGTGGTCGCGGCATAGAGAAAAGTCCGGCGGACGACCAGGCGGATGTTGAGCATCTGAAACCGCACGATCGCGTAGGCGAAGGTGACCGGAATCAGGATCATGGGAACCACGCCGTAGAAGACGAGGTCTTCGTTGTTGAAGAGCGACGGAAGGAGAATCCCGAACACCAGAAAAGGGGTGGTCCCCAGGATCGTGCCGACGAAGACGTGAGAAGCCTGCCGGCGCTCGCGCGGATCCTCCAGCGTGAAGGCGGAGTGAGCCAGGGCGAGAAGGCCCAGCACGAGATAGTCGCCCAGGAGGATCCAGGAAGAGAGCGGCGCTCCCGACAGAATGGTGACCTTCTGGCCGCGGAGCTGACGGAGGACGTCGTAGAGAAACACCAGCGGCGGAACGGAATAGATCAGGTAGAGCAGCTGCGGGCTGGCCGAAAGGAAGTCCTGGAGCCGCCGCTTCCAGGCGGCGGCCGGCTCTCCGGTCCACTCGTCGGCGTGCGCGAAGCTCAGCCTCTTCGGGCGGGGAAAGGTCAGGAAGAAATGGAGAAACACAGCGGGGAGAAGAAAGAGCGAGACCGTGCCGGTGTTCTGGACGAAGACGTCGATCCACCAGTACGACGCCGGCCGGAGGCGGCAGACGAAGAAGAGAAGGAAGAGGACGCAGAGCAGAAAAAAGATGCGGGCCGCGGGATCGTCCGGACGATGGCGAAAAACGAAGAGACCGATGAAGAAGAAGAGAAACCCGAGGATGGCGGCATAGAGATAGGTCTTCCCTCCCAGTCTCTCGGCGGAGAGCCGGACCGGTACGACCCGAATGTCGGTGGAGCCTCCGCCCGTCGGCAGGGTGGGGCACGGGCCGTGCCGGACCAGGTAGGGCACCGTCGCCCCGACGCTGTGGCGGCGCAGCTCCGCCGAGGCGTCGGAAATCGAATTGACCATGCTGCGGCCGATCCCGAGCACGCAATCGCCGGAGGCGATGCCGGCGCGAGCCGCCGGGCTTCCGGGAACGGTTTCCCGGACCTCGATGCCGAACCGGCCGTAAGGCAGGGGCATGATCCCGTCGTAGGGCCGCGACGAGAACATGTCGCCGATGGAAGCCACGGCGATGGCCAGCCCCAGGAAGCCGAAGACGTAACACCACGCGCGCAGGGAAGACGACGCGCGATCGGGCTCCGGACTCTGACTGGCGCTCATGACAATGGTTTCCGGCCGGGAATGTTACCCTCGCCTCCCTCGCCTGCGCTCCGTTCGCGATCTGCGCCTTCGGGCGCACCGGCGTTTGGCTCGCCCAAAGGGGCTCGACCAAACGCCTGATCGCTCTCCCCGCTCCGGCTCCCGCGGCGCGAGTCGTTTCGCGGATCCACTCCGCGAAACTTGGTCGCGCCGCGAACCAGGGCAGGCACCGAGCCTTCCTCACG
>DATFTF010000378.1:0-7471 GCA_035262245.1 Thermoanaerobaculia bacterium | reverse complement strand
TCCAGAGCAGAAAGAGCAGACATGCCCGCTTCATCGCCGTCCC
Organism: Thermoanaerobaculia bacterium; assembly: GCA_035262245.1. Lineage (GTDB taxonomy): Bacteria > Acidobacteriota > Thermoanaerobaculia > UBA5066 > Gp7-AA6 > DATFTF01. The sequence goes on along the minus strand of DATFTF010000378.1, from coordinate 7,428 downwards.
CTTTCGATTCCCGTTTCCCGATTCCCGCTCAGGTCACATCCCATCGCCGCGCGAGCCTCCGCGCAGCTGCGAAGAGCAATGCACTGGTGCCGATCAGCACGGCGACCTGGGGCCACAGGCTCGAGAGCGGCTCCTCGCGCCAGAAAACCTTCAGGAACCCGTCGATAGCCCAGGCGTTCAAGGTCAGAAGCCCGAGCCTCTGGATCTTCTCGGAAAGCATGTAGCGCGGCACCATGCTCCCGCCGAGGGCGGACATCACCAGGATCAGGAGGTTCGCGATCGCCACGAGCTGCATGCGCGAGCGGCTGATCGCGGCCAGGACCAGCCCGAAGGTGGAGGCCGCCAGAGCGGTCGCCAAGCTGATCAGGACGAATCCGGCCAGATGCGCCGTGAGCTCCACCCCGAAGAAGATCTGGCCCCAAACAAACATCACCACGAGCTGCGCGAAGGCGATGGCCGTCAGATAGACGAGCTTGCCCACCAGCAGCCGCGTCATCGAGACCCGCGTCGAAAGGACTCGGTCGAGCGTTCCGCTCTCCGCCTCCTCGATCAGCGCGCCGCCGGCGCCGGCCGCGGAAAAGAGCAGGAACATGACTCCCAGGCCTGCCGCGAGGACGGCCGAAATGGGATTTTTCTTGGTCCGGCCGAGGAGGTCTCTGACCTCGATGTCCAGCACGCCTCCGCCGGAAGCCGTCGCCGAGGCTGGCGGAACGCGTCTGGCGTGCTCCTCGATCGCGGCCTTCTGCTCCGCCGTCAGGGAGGCGCCCCACCGGTCCATCGCCTCCAGGCCCGACCGGGCCAGAGCCTCGGGAAAAGCGGCCGACCCGGCCTTCTGAAGGATGCCGAGCACGAGCTGCGGCGCGATCGGATCGGCGCTGTCGGAGAGCAGAACCAGCCGAGGACCACCTGACGAGACCGGTCCGGCGTGCACAGGATGCTCTCCGAACCCCTTGGGGATCACCAGCGCCACGGAAACGTCCCCCTCCCGCACGGCGGCCTCCGCCGCGCCCCGGCTGAAGGGGAGGGAAGGCTCGCCGGCGGCGCGGGCGCGGCTCGTCCGCAAGGCCAGGCCCGTCTCCGCCTGGAGGGCGGAGACGAACTGCCGGGAGCCCGCGCTCTCGTCCTCGTCGACTACGATCAGAGGAACGCGGCGAGTCGCGCTCCGCGCGCCTCCGAAGATGCTGGCGAAGACCGAGAAGAAGACCACCGGGAGCACGAACGCCAGCACGAAGGCGGCGCGGTCGTGCTTCAGGTTCAGGAAGCGGTTCCAGGCCACGGCCAGGATCATTCGCGCAGCTCCCGGCCGGTCAGGCGGAGAAACACCTGCTCGAGCGTGGACGCCCGAAGCGTCAGATCCCGCACCTCGCTCCCCTCACGGTGAAAAATCTCCAGAATCTCGCGGATCTGTCTGGGGGGATCGGCGGCCGAGATCTGGACCTTGGAGCCGTCGATGGTCGCGCCGAGCTTCTCCAGCGCCGTCTTGAGCGCGGCGGACACGGGCCGGTCCGCGTCGACCGTCACGACCTGGCTCGCTCCGACGGTCGCGCGAACCAGCGAGTCCTTGGTGCCCTGGGCGATGACCCGGCCATGGTCGATGATCGCGATGCGATCGCAGAGCCGCTCGGCCTCCTCCATGTAGTGGGTGGTGTAGAGGAGCGAGACGCCCCGGGCCTTGAGCTCCGCGATCATTTCGTAGATCCGCTCGCGCGACTGGGGGTCCACCCCCACGGTCGGCTCGTCGAGGAGCAGGAGACGGGGACCGTGAACCGTTCCGGCCGCGATGTTGAGACGGCGCTTCATGCCGCCGGAGAGGCGGTCCGTCCGCTCGTGAGCCCGTTCGGAGAGCCCGATCCAGTCGAGGCTCCGGGCGACGGCCTGCTCGAGGGGTTTGCCGGCGAGGCCCTGGTACCGCCCCAGGGTCCACAGGTTCTCCTCCGGAGTCAGCGCCGGATAAAGGGCGATCTCCTGCGGCACCCAGCCGCGCAGCGCCCGCGCCCCGAGGTCGGCGGGAGCCAGTCCGAAGAGAGCGAGCTCACCGGAATCGGGGACCACGCGGCCGGCCACCGCGCGCACGAGCGTCGTCTTGCCCGCCCCGTTGGGCCCGAGGAGCCCGAGAATCTCGCCGTTGCCGACTTGGAGGGTGATCCCGTCCAACGCCCGCCGGCTCCCGAAGGCCTTGACGACGCTTCGGACCTCCAGCGGGAGCGCTTCTTGCACGAGGCCGATGATATCCGGGCAGCGGAGGGCACGACTTCTTTGCTCGACTGCAACTCTCGCGAAGCCTCGCGCCTCTGGCGCAACGCCTCTCTTTGTAGAGCCGCCCGGCAGATGTCTCTTGGGATTGCTTGGTCTCCGTGTCCCTCGCGGCGCGACAAAGTTTCGCGGACTGGATCCGCGAAACGCCTCGCGCCGCGCGAGCCGGAGCGGAGCTTCGGGATCAGGCGTTTGGTCGAGGCCGCATCCGGCCGAGCCAAACGCCGGTGCGCCAACGGCGCAGATCCCGAAGCGCAGCTCCGGCGAGGACTTGATATGCTGCCGCGCTCGTCCTCGGCATCCTGATCATGAATTCGATGATTTTTCTGGTCCTCCTGGCGGCCGGCTGCGCGGGGATCCTGCTCTCCTTCGCGCAGGCGCGTTCCCGCGGCGTGTTTGCGCGCGACGGTCTGACCGATCCATCCCGGCAGATGGCGGCCGGGGCTCTGCTGGGAATGGTTCTGCTTCTGACCGTCGCGATTCCTTTTGCCGGAGGATTCGCCGGAGGCGAGGGGCAGACCCGGCATCTGACCATCCTGTCCCTCTTCGCCGTGCACGCGATCCTGGTCGCGTTCCTTCTCTGCTACTACCTGCTGACCCGCCGACAGGCCCTGGCCGACTTCCTGCGGCTGCGCAGCGTGCGGCCGGTCGCCGACCTCGCCTCCGGCTTATGGATCGGCCTGGCCGGGTGGGCTCTGACGGTCTGCGTTCTCCTGGTGGTAGTCGTGGTCTGGCTGCTGCTGCGGCGCCGAGGCCTGGCAGCGGAGGGGAGCGCGCGGGAAATCTCTCCCACCATCCTCTGGCTGGCCACGCGCCCTCTGCCCGTGCGCGTCGGCATCGTGCTTTCGGCCATGGTCGTGGAGGAGCTGTTCTTCCGCTCCTTCCTGCAGACGCGCGTCGGGCCCGTCGCGGCGACGCTCATGTTCACGGCCGCGCACGGCGTCTACGGGCAGCCGCTGGTGCTGGTGGGAATCCTGGTGATTTCGACCGTGCTCTCGATCGCCTTCGTGATCTATGGCAACGTTCTCCCCTGCATCATCGCCCACGGCACCTTCGATGCGATCCAGATGTTCGTGCTGATCCCGCTGGCGTTGAAGGCCGCCTGAAGCGCCGTTGCCGGAAAACGGAAAACGGAAAACGGGAAACGAAGATCGGGCGACTATTACAATCTATATATTGTATTCGGCGCTCCAGGTCGAGAGCCGATCTCCTAGGGCAGGTCGGGAAGCTTTTCGAAACCCAGGGCCACGACGAGGTCCGCTCCCTGACGCGCGATGAGCTCGTCTCTGGCGCGGGCCTTTTTCCAGGCCGCCTCCAGCCGCTGGGCGGCCGCGGGGCTCTCGAGGCGCGCGCGCCAGAGGTAGGAAATCCCGGAACTCGAGGCGTAGAAGGCGATGCGGTCTCCACGCCACCCCGCGGCGGCGCCATCGGCCTCCGCCTCGGGCAGCCCCCGGCGCAAGATGAAGCGGACGGTCCACTCGCCCAGCGTGTCGGAGTAGAGGAAACGCGAAGCCGCGGGCCCCAGAGACGATCCCCCTCCGGGGAGAAGATTTTCGACGGGAACGTACCGCGCTCCTTGGTGGAGGATCTCCGAGGTCGAGCGGGGCGGAGACTTCCAGAGCTCGTCGACCGCCTTCCATCCTCCCTTCTTGAGCGCCCGGCGCACGTAGGCGGTGCCGTCGACATAGGGGAAGAAGAGCTGATCGACGAAGTAGTCGGGCAAATCCTTCGGAACGTTCGCGCGCTCGAGGGCGCCGGCCGAAAGCAGCGGCTCCAGGGAGTCTTCCAGATCCGTGCTGTCGCCCGGCAAGTCCCTGGCCACGGCCCGGACCATCACCACGGTGGCCTCGCCTTCCAGGAGGCACTGCAGGGCCAGGCCGCGGTCGCCGTCGTCCTTGAGAGCCTTCATCTGCCGATCCAGGTGCATGGCCTGGTCCTGGAGCGCGTGCGTGAGCTCATGGGAAAAGATGAGCTTGTCGGCCATGGCATCCGCCCCCGGCAGGCCTAGCGAGGGGACGTTCTGGTCCGCGCCCCGGACGACGAAGAACCGCTGCGGCTCCGGGTCATAGAAGGCCACGACCTGCCCGGCATAGAAGTCGACCAACCGCTCGACCAGGCCGGGAGAGTTCTCGATCAGACCGAAGGCCGCAAGGGTGCGCATGGTGTCGGCGGCGCTGGTCGGAAAGGACTCGGCGATCTTCTCCCGGAGCATGTGTTTGAGCTCCGCGCCGTCGATCTCGCTGGCCGGCACAGGGCGAGAAAAACGACGCCCCCGGACCTCTTCGACCGTGCGTGCCACCTGGTCGACCCGGGCGGGCAGGAGGGCGGCCGCCCCGAGGGACGCCATCGCGGCCAGCGCCAGAATGGCCGGACGCCACGCCCGTCTCATGGCTTGCAGGGTAGCACGTCGCCTCCGCTGCGCGCGGCGCCTGCGCCCTCTGGGCGCACCGGCACGCGGTTCGCCCGGATGCGGGCTCGACCGCGAGCCTGGCCCCGTGCTCGCTGCGGCTCGCGCAACGCGAGTCGTTTGGCTTTCAGCGCAGGCGGTCGCTGCGCGACCGGCGCTGAGAGGGTTGGCTCCGAGGGCTTTGGAACGTGTTCTGGTGCCCTCCGCGGCGCGCGAAGCTCCTGAAGTAACCGAGGGTGAACCTCGTGCGCCGCGAGAGTTCTGGGGGCCGGCTTCCCGCCCGATTCGGGGCCGGGGAAGCCCGGGCCCGGCTCCGGGCTGGAAAAGTTGCAGCGCCGGTCGCGGAGCGACCGCCTGCGCTGCAAGCCGAGGCGACGGTTTGTGTTTGCCGTTTCCGGTTTTCCGGCTTAAGATCCGCCGGACTCTTTTTGGTGAGTTCCATTGAGTTGGATGTGAATGAGTTCGCCCCGCGCCAACCGCGAGACCGGTCCCATCCGGATGTCGCTCTCCAGCCGTTTCGAGAACATCGAGATGGCCCAGCATCTCTGCGGAAAGCTCCTGGAGGGGTATGACCTGCCCGAAGAGAAGCGGCACTGGATCCTGATGGCCTTGCGGGAAGCTCTGGCCAACGCCATCAAGCACGGCAACTCCCAGGACCAGGCCAAGCGGGTCCACCTGGACATGGACGTGATCGACGACACCCTGCAGATGCGGATCCGCGATGAAGGCAACGGGTTCGACCCGTCAGGCGTGGCCGATCCGCTCGCCCCGGAGAATCGCCTGAAGACCTCCGGTCGCGGGATTTTTTACATGAGGACATTCATGGACGAAGTCAGTTTCCGCCCCGTCGACGGAGGGGGTATGGAGATCGTTCTCAAGAAACACCTGATTCGGGAAGGCCAGAAGGAGGAGAAGGGGCCATGAAGACCAGCGTGCGCGAAGCCAAGGGCGGCGTCCAGATCCTGGACCTGAAGGGAAAGATCACCATCGGCTCGGGCGACGTGCAGCTGCGCGAGACGATCAATAAGCTGGTGGAAGAAGGAAAGAAGAACATCCTGATCAACATGGCGGATGTGACGACGATCGACTCCTCCGGCATTGGCGAGCTCGTGGGCTGCTACACGTCGGTGACCAACAAGGGGGGGAAGCTGAAGCTCCTGCACCTGCCTCCCAAGATCAGCGACGTGCTCACCGTCACGCAGCTCATCACGGTCTTCGACGTGTACGAGTCGGAAGGGGAGGCCGTGGCGAGCTTCGCGGCCTGATCCCGGATCGCCGGGTCCAGGTCCTGAGGTCACGGCGGGAACTTGGGGACCCGGCTTCGAGCTTCGGATCTGCCGAGCCGCGAGCAGCTCGAGGCCACGGAAGATTGATGCCTTTTGAGTCATCCGCCGCGGCGGCCCGGAACGCTCCCGGCGCCTTCGACCGGTTTGCGGCGCGTGAGCGCCCCCGCCTGGAGGAGGTCCTGTCCCGCTCGCTGCCGGAGCGGTCCGCCGTCGCTCCCGCGCTCTTCGACGCCGCCTCGGCGGCCGTTTTGTCGAGAGGCAAACGCCTGCGCCCCTTAGTGGCGCTGGCGGCGGGGGAACTCTTCAAGGCTCCCCGCCCGGCCACGACCGCCGTGGCTGTGGCCGTCGAGTACCTCCATGCGGCGTCTCTGGTTCTCGACGACCTGCCGTCGATGGACGACGCCCTCCGGCGGCGCGGCCAGCCCGCCCTTCACGTCACGCACGGCGTGGCCACGGCGGAGCTCGTCGCCGTGGCGCTGATCACACGGGCCTTCGAGACGGTGGCCGCCGGACCGGCGATGTCGGCGGGCGTTCGGGCCCGTGTGGTCGGAGAGCTCGCGGCGGCCGTAGGCGCCGAGGGTTGCTGCGCCGGGCAGGCGGCCGACCTCGCAGCGAATCCGTCGGTCCTTTCGCTGGAGGACCTGGAAGCCATCCACGCCCGCAAGACCGGGGCGCTCTTCGTCGCCGCGGTTCGGGGCGGCGCCCTGGCGGGGGGCGCCCGGGAGCGCTCTCTTTCGGCGCTGACCCTCTTCGCCCGCAACGTGGGGCTGGCCTTCCAGATCACGGACGACCTGTTGGACCTGGAAGGGGACGCGGAGGCGATGGGGAAGGACACCGGCCGCGACGCCCACCGCGCCAATTTCGCCGCGCTCCTAGGCCCGACGTCTTCGCGCCAGCTCGTCGAAGAGCTCCTGGAGGCGGGAGTCAGCGCGCTCGCTCCGTTCGGCGGCAAAGGCATGGTGCTCGCGGATCTCGCCCGCGTCGTGCGCGACCGGCGCTCCTAGTGTCTCGTCAAAGCGAACCCGATCGAGGAGTCGGCGGCCGGCGCGGCAGCAGGCCCGGGCTCATCGGAGAGCGGCGCCGATGAGCCGGGAGCCGATCGACCTGGAGGAGGCGCGTCAGCGTCTGAAGGACCTCGGCTACTTGAACGGCCGCGTCGAGCGGCTCGTGTTTGGCCGCGCTTTCGAGGGGCGAGGAGGTCTCTTTCTTCCGGCGATCGTCCTGGGCGCCCTCGGCGGCGCGCTGGCCTGCCTCGCCGCGCTCGACGCCGGGGAGCCCGGCTTCCGCTTTTCGCTCGCCGCCCTCGTGGTCCTGGCGCTGCATGTGGCCGCCGCCGATCTCGTTCCCGCGGCTCTGCTTGGGCTGGCCCTCGCATGGTGGGCCGATCGCACCCGCTCGCCGTCGGCAGCGGGGACGGCTGTCGGTCTCGGCGGTGCGGCAGTTCTCTTCCTGCTCTGGATCGGAGGGGTCTGGAGCCTGGCC
>DATFTF010000377.1:0-8666 GCA_035262245.1 Thermoanaerobaculia bacterium | reverse complement strand
CTCACGCGCCACGCCGCGGATGACAGCAATGGCGATCGCTATGCCGGTAGCTGCCGACAGGAAGTTGTGAAACGCCAGGCCCACCATCTGCGTGAAGTGGGACATCGTCGACTCGCCGGAGTACCCCTGCCAATTCGTGTTGGTGGTGAAGGACACCGCCGTATTCCAGGAAGAATCCGGCGAGACCGCGCCGAAGTGGTTGGGATTGAGGGGCAGCCATTGCTGCAGCCGCTGAAAGGCGTAGAGCAGCACCAGCGATACCCCGTTGACGACCAGCATCACGATCGTCCACTCGATCCAGGTCTGGTCCTTGCCGGCGTCGACACCGCAGAGCTTGTAAATCCCGCGCTCGACCGGACGCAGCAGCGGATCGAGAAGTGTCCGCTCACCGGCGAAGACGCGCTTCATGTAGCCGCCCAGCAGAGGCGTCAGTCCCAGAACGATCCCGAAGTAGATCAACAGCTCGAGGACTTGATTCCCCGTCATCGCTCGACCGCCCTATTCACGACACCCAACTCGCGACTCCCCTAGAACTGTTCGGCTTTCAGCATCGCGCGGAGCAGGTACCAGAGAAGCCCGAGCGTTACCACGAGCCCGAGGATGTCTTCCCAGCCCATCGCCGTCCCTCCCGCTCTAGACCTTGTCCGCCCACTTCACATAGCGGACTGCCAGGTAGAAGAGACCGACCGATAACAATATGAATATTGTGTCCGCCATCATGTCCTCTCCGGGCCGGTCACCGGCCGGCCCTGTTGCTGCGCGGAGGGACCCTGCGGCCTCCTCGGACGCCGTCCGCCGCGCTCGCCGCGGAACGGAAACAGCCGGGGGCGCGTCCATCGGCCGGCACGCGGCGCCCTGACCGACGACGGCGATCGCCACACGCGATCGAGGTCGTCGGGACTCCAGCGCCGGAGGCCATGGCCCATGACGAGGACGTAGCCGACGAAACCGGCCACCGGAAGGATCGACCGCAACCCCTCTCCCGCGATCGCCCCGGCGACGAGGCCGGCCACGAGCAGCGCAAACGATCCGAGGATCCAAACGACTGCGCGAGCGTCTGCCTTTCGCTTCGGAGAACGCGGATCCGTTTTCGCCATAGGTCACTTCCCACCGCGACTCTCCCTCGTCGCTCCGAAAGAAGTCCGGAAGATTTCCGAAAATCTCCGCGAGTTCGGCGGCGCCAGAATCAATACTTGACCAGGATCGCCGTCGTGAATCGGCTCTCGCCTCGGACCAGATCCGGCTCGAAACCGGGCACGACCGAGCCCGGAGGCCCGGTGTTGCCATTGGGCGGTGTCACGCCGCCGGGTCCCGAAAAATAGGGAACATTGGCCATTCGGCGGTTGAACTCCAGCCGGAAGGTCAGGAAGTCCCGCGGCATGTAGTCGAACGTGAAGGAATAGTCCCAGGCCTTGAAGGAAGAGCCGGGACTCTGCGGGAAGTAGGGTGTTCCGGAGAATGCGGTCGCGCCGTTGATGGGAGGCAGGAGGACCAGGTAACGGCCCGGGTTGTTGATCTCTCCGCCTCCAACGGTGATCGCGTACTGGTCCGCGTTGAACCAGAACCGGTTGTAGACCATGAAGCCGGCGAAGTACTGAGCGGGGCTGTTTGCCGAACCGCCGGTGCAGCTCACCCCGCCGCCGTACTCGCAGCCCAGATCCACGGTCAGCGTCGCCGCCAGCTTGTCCAGAAAACGGCCCGGCTCGTCGTAATACTTGACCTGAACGCTGTCGTCGGTGTGAATCCGTTTGCGATCCGGGTTTCCCAGCGTGTCGGTGCCCCAGTAGTTGTTGGAGACGACCGAGAGAGAGCCGGTCGGCCGCCACAGGATCTGTCCGCCGACACCCGGCGCCTTGTTGAACTTCCCGTAGGACTGCCATCCATTGATGATCCACGGCTCGATCTTCAGCTTGTCGCTGGGATAGATCTGAATCCGAATGCCGTTGAAGTACCACGGCGTGTTGGAAGAGACGTACGACGGCTGATAGGCCCAGTTGTCGAACTGGTAGAAGCTGAAGAGCCCGATGTAGGAGAGGAAAATCCCCCCGTCGACGTTGATGCCGTTCGCCGCGTCGATGTGGTATCCGCCGTAGGCCTCGCCGAGATAGCGGTAGGCGCTGTCCAGGTTGTACTGGCCACGGCCCGGGCTGGCGTCGTTGCGCGGCTGCGTCTGCGAGTACATGCCGAACTGCGTCAGAAGCCGGGCGCGCACGTTCTTCCAGTTCAGGTCGCCGCCGAAGCCAAACTCGGTTAGCTGGAGCTCGTTGTGCCGAAAGACCTCGGTCGAGCCGCCGATCGTGTTGTCCTGGGGATGATTGAAGGAGTAGGTGTAGGCCGTGTCCACGCGGAACTCGCCGCTGACGACCTTCCCGGCCAGAGGCGATTCCTTCTGCCTGCTGTTTCCGGTCAGCCAGGAGAAGTCTGCGAACGCGAAGGGCTCGGGCTTTTCCGTCGGTGTCACGGAGGGGGGTTCGACCTGCGGCGCTGCCTCCTTCGACGCGGGCGAGAGCTCGAGCGGAGCTGCCGAAGCCGCGGTCATGCGCGCAGGAGACACCGACTCCGGCGTCGGAGAAGGCTGGCTCGCAGGCGCGGCCGTGCCGCCCGACTCGATCTCGGCGAGGCGCCGCTCGAGTCTCTCGATTCTCTCGAGCAGCATCTGCTCCCGCCCGGTCAGCGCCGTGTCGCTCGAGGCCACTGACGCGGAGGCCGGCGGCCCTGCCGCGTCCCGCGCCTGGCCGACAGCCGCCGATGCCACGCCCAGTAACAGAAGGGCGATCAGAAGTCCGGCGGCCTTCCGGCCGCTCAAGGACCTCGCGGTTTGGTGAACTGCGCCGCTGTTTCTCATGGCAGGCCCCTCCTCCCGGTCGGTTGATGACGATTCGCGCGTACCGGCCACTCGGACGCGCCGGTCACGGAGGCTGGCACGGCGGCGAGAAAGAAATCCGAAGGGAGATCGAAATTTTCCCGAAAGCCAGCCGAAGTAGACTCTCCCGATGACGACTTCGTCCAAACCGCGGAAGCGATTTTCGGGGCGGCCGCTCGCTCTCCTCGCCGAGTCCCGCATGCTCGGAATCCGGGCCGGCGGCGAGCACCGCTTCACCGGAATCTGGTTCGTGATGATCGGAAGCCGCGTCTTCGTCCGCCCTTACTACGACAAGGCGTCAGGCTGGCACCGCGTGTTCCGGAAAGACCCTCGCGGCGCGATCCGCCTAGGCGAGAAGGAGTTTCCGGTCCGGGCCCGAGTCATCCGCAGCGAGCGCCTCTTCGACGCCGTCGATGCGGCTTACGCCGAGAAGTACGACACCCAGGCCTCGCAGAAATGGGTCCGCGGCTTCCGGCTGGCCCGCCGCCGTAAGACGACGACGGAGCTGCTGCCGGACTGAGGATCCGCTTCCCCTGCTTCCATGCGCGCCTGCGACCACCTGCCTGAGCGCTTCAACGCCGCGGAGTGGTTCATCGGCCGCCACGTTTCGGTCGGCCGCGGCGGGCGCGTCGCGATCGTCACCGACGAGGGCGAGACGACTTTCGACGAGCTCGAAACGCAGATCCGCTCCTTCGCGGCGGCCCTCGGACGTGAAGGCATCCACCGCGGTGATCGCGTCGCCCTCATCCTGCCCGATACCCCGCTCTTCGCGGTCGCGTTCTGGGGGGCCATCGCCGCGGGAGCCGTGGCGGTGCCCTTGAACACGATGCTGAAGACCGAAAAAATGCGCGCGATTCTCGCCGATTGCGACCCGCGTCTCCTCGTTTTCGACAGCGGGCTCGTCGACGGGGCCGCCATCGCCGGTGAAGGCTGCTCGGTCTGGGAAACCGACGAAACGCGCCGACGCGTGGCCGCGACGCCGCCCGCTTCCGGCTACGCGGCGACGCATCGCGACGGCTTCGCGTTCTTCCTCTATTCGAGCGGGACGACCGGCGAGCCCAAAGGCGTCGTTCACCTTCAGCACGATCCGTGGATCTGCAGCCGGACCTACGGGGAGCAGGTGCTGCGCACGCGCCCAGAAGATCGTTCCTTTTCGATCGCCAAGCTCTTCTTCGCCTACGGCCTCGGCAATGCGCAGTACTTTCCGTACGACGCCGGGGCGTGCGCGGTTCTCTTTCCGGGCCGGCCCACCCCCGAGGCGGTTTTCGAGCAGGTGCGCCGTCACCGACCCACTCTCTTTTTCGGCGTGCCGACGGCCTACGCTCAGATGCTCGCGGCGATGGATCGCGGCCAAGCCGCCGACTTCTCGAGCGTGCGTCTTTGCGCGAGCGCCGGCGAGGCCCTGCCCGGCAGCGTCTTCCAGCGCTGGCGCGACCGGACCGGACTGGAGATCTTCGACGGCATCGGATCGACGGAGATCTGCCACATGTTTCTGTCCAACCGCGCCGGCGCGGTCCGCGCCGGGTCGAGCGGGAGGCCGGTGGAAGGCTACGAGCTTCGGATCGAGGACGAGTCGGGACGGCAAGCCCCCGCGGGCGAGATCGGCGACCTGCTGGTCAAGGGCGACTCCACCATGGCCTTCTACTGGAACAAGCACGAGGCCACCAAGCGAACGCTTCAGGGAGATTGGATCCGGACCGGCGACAAGTATCGCCGCGACGAAGACGGTTTCTACTGGCACGCCGGCAGGAGCGACGACATGCTGAAGGTGGGCGGCCAGTGGGTCTCGCCGGTGGAAGTCGAAGCCTCGCTGATCGCCCATCCGGCCGTGCTCGAGTGCGCTGTGATCGGCGAGCAGGACTCCGACGGCCTGGTCAAGCCGCACGCGTTCGTCGCCCTGCGAGAACAGGCGCCCGCCACGGGTCTCGCCGAGACGTTGCAGTCCTTCGCCCGCGAGAGGCTCGAGCCCTACAAGTGCCCGCGGTGGATCACGTTCCTGCCGGAGCTGCCCAAGACCGCCATCGGAAAGATTCAGCGGTACCTCTTGAGAGACCGGCAGTCCGGCGGCTGACGGCCCTCGACATCAGGGCCGCGGCGTCGGCGCGAACGGGACGACCGTCGGCGCGGGCGGCGTGTCCGACAGCAGAATCGGCATCCGGGGGGCGCTCGGAGGCGGGGTTCGCGTGGGTGTCGGCGTGGCCGTCGGCGTCGGGGTGGGAGTCGGAGTCACCCAGACATCGAGGATCGATGGCGCGTTGGCGGCGTTTGCCGTTGCCGGGAGCCCGTAGATGTCCTCCAGCGTGCGCAGCACCGCGTAATGGTCGATGCGCTCTGCGTAGTCCCCCGGCACGACCATCGGCCCCACGAACAGGGTCGGGATCTGGTTGGAGGGGTCGCTCTCATCGAACGTGAGGACGAGCAGCGAGTTGTTGGACACGGCCCAGGACACGTAGGCGTCGATATTTTTCGAGAGCCACGCGTCGCCGGTTGCGACGCTGCAATCGTGCATGTCGCTGCAGAGGTTCGGAACGACGAGAGAGACCGTCGGGAGAAGGCTGTAGTCGGCCGGAAAGCGACTGAACATCAAGTTGGCCGTCGGCGGGACGTTGGTGAAATCGACCCAGGGGTTGTGCTTCCGGGCGTAATTGCCGCTGTCGCAACCGGTGTATCCGTCCGACGGCATCGACTCCGCATATCCGGCAAACGTGAGGCCGGCTTGCGCGAGGCGACTGGCGAGATTCTCGTCGGCGTAGGCGTGCGGGCAGCTGTCGTCCGTCAGGCCTTCCGTCGTGCCGGCGAAGAGGGCCAGGTAGTTGGGCTGGCTCGGATGGGCGACTCCGAAGCTGCCCGTGAAGTTTGCGCCGAGGGTGCGCAGGAAGTTGATGTAGGGAGCCTCGGCGCTGCCGATGATGTCTCCATACGAGTGGTTTTCCATCACCACGACGACGGTGTGGTCGGGCCGGGGCAATCCGGCGATGCTCGTGAGCCGGATCGCCGAACGGCGGGGATGGTCGGGCGAGAGCCGCGGCGCTTCGGGTCCCGGACGGAGGGCGTAAAAGAGACTCAAGAGCGCGAGCGCCGCGGCGGCGGCGACCGACCGAGCGGCTGCCAGGGGCACCATCACTCTCCATGTGGATTATCGCAGAGGCGCAGGGCCCTAGCGCCTCACGGGGTCGCGAACTCCGTGAGGAGAAGTCTCGCGCCCGGCAGACCGTCCCCCGGAGCCTCCGGCGAAACCGTTTCCCGGGTTCTGCGTAGGATCTCCTCGGACCGCATAGGATTTCGACGAAACAAAGAGGTCTTCAATGAAGCTCCGCCGTCTCGTCCCGGTTTTCCTCGTCCTCGTCGCGGCGCCCGCACTTCGCGCGCAGCCTTCCCAGCCTGCGCCGCCGACTCCGCCCGCCTCCACATCGAAACAGCGCCCGCTCACCGAGCTGCCCTACACGCCGAGCCTCGATCTCTCCGCGCTCGACAGGAGCATCGATCCCTGCACCGACTTCTACCGCTTCACCTGCGGCGGCTGGATGGCCAAGAACGCGATTCCGCCGGACCAGGCCTCGTGGAATGTCTATGCCAAGCTCACCGAGGAGAACTCCGAGTTCCTGTGGGGGATCCTGGAAGAGGCTTCCCGCTCGTCGGCCGATCGAACGCCCGTCCAGCAGAAGATCGGCGATGACTTCGCCGCCTGCATGGACGAGGTCGCCATCGAACACCAGGGCGCCGCGCCCCTGAAGCCCGGGCTCGACGAGATCTCGGCGCTCCAGAGCAAGAAAGACCTGTCAGTCCTCCTGGCGCGCGAGCACCTGGAAAATTCCGGACAGGGGTTTCTCTTCGGCTTCGGATCGAACCAGGATTTCGGCGACGCGTCGCAGGTCATCGGGTACGTCAGCGCAGGCGGCCTCGGCCTGCCGGACCGCGACTACTACACGAAGACGGATCAGAAATCCCAAGAGATCCGAACCAAGTACGTCGCGCACGTCGCGCGCATGCTGGAGCTGATCGGTGAGACCCGGACGCAGGCGGCGGCCGACGCGAAGACGGTGATGTCCATCGAGACGGCCCTGGCCCGTTCGTCGCTGACCCGGGTCGAGCGGCGCAATCCGTACAATCTGTTTCACAAGATGACGCCCGCCGAGCTCGCGAGGCTGACTCCTTCCTTCGACTGGAACCGATACCTGGCCGGCACCGGGCTCGGCGACCTCGCCACCGTGAACGCCTCGGAGCCGAAGTTCCTCCGGGAGATCGAGACCGAGCTGAAGTCCGTTCCTCTCACGCAGTGGAAGACCTATCTGCGCTGGCACCTGGTCGACGCCCGGGCGCCCTATCTCTCCCGCGCTTTCGTCGACGAGGATTTCGCCTTCAATCGCAAGACCCTCCGCGGCGTCGCCGAGCTCGCGCCGCGCTGGAAGCGCTGCGTGCGCTGGGTGGACCGGGATCTCGGAGAGGCGCTGGGACAGGAGTTCGTCCGCCGCACTTTCTCCGCCGAGACCAAGCGGAAGACGGTGGAGATGACGCAGAGGATCGAGAAGGCCATGGAACGCGAGATCCAAACGCTCGACTGGATGACGGACGCCACGAAAGCACGGGCGCTGGAGAAGCTCCACGCCATCGCGAACAAGGTGGGCTATCCGGACAAGTGGCGCGACTATTCCGCTCTTACGATCAAGCCCGACGACTTCTTCGGGAACGTTACGCGCGCGACCGTTTTCGAGTCCAACCGCGATCTCCGAAAGATCGGTAAGCCCGTAGACCGAGGCGAGTGGGACATGACCGCTCCAACCGTCGACGCGTACTACAACCCCCAGTTGAACGACATCAACTTCCCGGCCGGCGTCCTCCAGCCGCCTCTCTACGACCCCAAGATGGACGACGCCCCTAACTACGGCAATACCGGCGCCACGATCGGCCACGAACTGACGCACGCCTTCGACGACGAAGGGCGCCAGTTCGACGCCAAGGGGAACCTGAAGGACTGGTGGACTCCGGAGGACGCCAAGGCCTTCGAGGAGCGCGTCCAGTGCGTGCGCGACCAGTACGCCGGTTACACCATCGTCGACGACATCAAGATCAACTCCAAGCTCACCTCGGGGGAGGACGTCGCCGACATCGGCGGCACCCTGCTCGCCTACATCGCCTGGAAGGACGCCACCGAGGGTCAGACGCTCGAGCCGATCGACGGCTTCACGCCGGACCAGCGTTTTTTCATCGGCATGGCCCAGTGGGCCTGCGAAAACGAGCGGCCCGAGAACCTGCGGGCCAACGCCATCACCAACCCGCATTCCCCCGGCGAACATCGGATCAACGGCCCGGTCTCCGATCTCCCGCAGTTTCAGAAGGCCTTCGGCTGCGGAGAAGGCAGACCGATGGTCCGCGCGAAGGTCTGCAAGGTGTGGTGAGCGCGCCCGTGCGACAATAGCCGCACGGGATGTCGTCACAAGCCATCGACCGGGAGGACTCTGCGACAGCGGTCCGCAGCGAGGGGACTGCTTGGCTGCGGGCCTGCCTGAGCGCGTCGGCGCCCGCGGCGGCGGCGGCTGTCTACTCGTTAGCCGCTCTGCATCCCGAGCGCGTTTCCGATTCCCTGGGACAGGGGCTCGCTCTCTACTTCCTCGCCCAGCTGCCGCTGGCGCTGCTGGCCGGCGTCTTCTCCGCCGCGATGTACGTGGAGGGTCCGCCCCTCCGCCGGGTCCTCATCTACCTCGCCGTGGTCGGCGCGGGCGTCGGTGCGGGCTGGGCGGGGATGAAGAGCGCGGCTTCGGCGTTTGCGCCGGCGGTGGGCGGAGCGGTGGCGACCCAGACGTTC
>DATFTF010000376.1:0-2990 GCA_035262245.1 Thermoanaerobaculia bacterium | reverse complement strand
GGAAGTACCCCTGATCCGGGACTTGCGCCGCGCGGCCGTCGAGCGCGAGCCGGGCTCCCTCCGCGACGCCCTTCTCGATGTAGGAAACCACCTTCTTCTTGTGCGGCGCGCTGATGAGCGGGCCCATGGAGACTCCGGGCTCGAGGCCCGGGCCGACCTTGAGCGCACGCGCGGCGGCCACCATCCGATCGCGCGCTTCGCCGTGAGCGGATCCGACCGGCACGAGCACGCTGCCGGCCAGGCAGCGCTCTCCGGCGCAGCCGTAGAAGGACTCGACGATCGTGGGCATGCCGTGATCGAGGTCCGCGTCGGGCATCACGACGATGAAGTTCTTGGCGCCGCCCAAGGCCTGCACGCGTTTTCCGGCGTGCGTCGCCCGCTGGTAGACGGCGCGGGCGACCGGCGTCGAGCCCACGAAGGAGACGGCGCGGATGCCGGGATGGTCGCAAATCGCCTCGACCACCTCGCGGCTGCCCTGGACCAGGTTGACCACGCCCGGCGGCAGATCGCACTGTTCCAGAAACTGGAAGACCCTTCTCTGGCAGAGCGGGACCTGTTCCGACGGCTTCAAGACGAACGTGTTCCCGGTGGCGACGGCGAAGGGGAGGAACCAGAGCGGCACCATGGCCGGGAAATTGAACGGAGCGATCGCCGCGCACACGCCGATCGGCTGGCGGATGACTGTGGAATCGACGTTGGTCGCGATGTTCTCCAGGCTGTAACCCATCATCAGCGACGGTGCCCCGCAGGCGACCTCCACGCACTCGATTCCGCGGCGCACGCTTCCCCGCGATTCCTCCAGGGTCTTGCCGTGCTCGGTCGTCACCAGGCGGGCGAGCTCTTCGAAGTGGTCCTCCAGAAGCTGCCGGAATCGGAAAAGCGATCGCGCGCGCAGAACCGGCGGCGTGTCGCGCCAGCCCGGAAAGGCCTTCCGGGCCGCCTCCACCGCGGCGTCCACATCCTGGCCGGTCGAGAGGGGCGTGCGTGCGATCACCTCTCCGGTAGCCGGATTGTGAACGTCGAAGAACGAGGCGGCCCGCGAGTCGACCCAGCGGCCGCCGATGTAGTTGCGAAGAACCTCGGCCGAGCCGGCCGAGCGGGACTGCGTCTCCTGGCCTGTGACAACCGCGGAATCCGTCATGGGAGCCTCCTCGAGCCGTCGTTGCGGAAAGGGTAAATACTAGCGCGGCCGGCGGGATGCGGAAGGGTCCAGGCCCCAGGCCCCTCTGTCCAGGCCGAAAAGGCGCGAGCTCAAGGACCCTTCTCCGGGCGTACAATTTTCTACTTCTTCGTGGCCTGAGGAGGTTGCCTATGCCCGTGGACCTGTCGGTCGACTTCACCGGTCTCCGGTTCGAGAACCCCTTCCTGCTCTCGTCGGCTCCACCAACCGAGTCGGAATCCAACATCCTGAGGGCCTTCGAAGCAGGCTGGGGCGGCGTGGTCACCAAGACGATCGGCCTGCATCCGGTCGTCAACGTCCGGGGGCCCAAGACCAAGTTCCTCCGATCCGACTGGGAAACGTCTGCGATCTCCATGCGCAAGCGGGCGAACGCATCGCTCCACTCCTCCTGGAACTGGGAGCTGATCTCCGACAAGCCGATCGACTGGTGGATTCCGCGCATCACGCGCATCAAGAAGGAGTGGCCGCACCGTGTGCTGGTTGCTTCCATCATGGCCGGGTCGGGCTCGGAAGCAGAGTGGAAGCACTGGCAGACCCTGGCCGCGGCGTGCCAGGAGGCGGGAGCCGACGCGCTGGAGCTCAATCTGTCCTGCCCGCACATGGACCGTCAGGACATGGGCTCCAACATCGGCAAGGACCAGGGGCTGATCTCGGTCGTGACGAAGGTGGTCAAAGAGGTGGCGCGCGTTCCGGTGTGGGCCAAGCTGACGCCGTCCACGACCGACATCGCCCTGGAAGCGCGGGCGGCCTTCGCCGGAGGCGCGGACGCCATCTCGTCCTCGAATACCTTCACTTCGCTTCCGCTCATCGATCCCGACACGCTGGAGTTCGAGGTCCAAGTGGACGGCTACGTGTCGACGGGAGGTCTGGGCGGGCCGGCGATTCTGCCGTTGTCGCTGGCCAAGATGACCCAGATGACGAAGGCCCTGCCCGACAGGAGCTTTTCCGGCATCGGGGGAATCGCGGATTTCTCGCATGCCCTGTGCTACTTCCTCCTGGGCTGCGGCACGGTGCAGGTTTGCACGGCCGCGATGCTCGACCGGGCGGTCGGACCGAACGTGATTGCCGGACTGAAGATGGGGATGACCGAGTTTCTGGAGCGCAACGCCGATCGCGGGTGGACGCGGCTCGAGGATTTCCGCGGCCTCCGGCGCGACCGCGTGGTGAATCAGTCGCAGATCGGCCGCCCCGACGCGTCGGGCTATCACGGCGGCTACGAGGCGGAGGGATACGCCGAGTCTTTCGACAGTCCGGTGGAGAGCGGCGTGGAGAAGTGAGCGCACTGTCCTCGCGACGGTGGATTACCGGCCGCTGCTGAGCGTCGCCCTCGAAGAGGCGCGCACGGGCCTCGCCGAGGGAGGCATTCCCATCGGAGCGGCCCTCTTCGATCAGGATGGGCGGCTTCTGGGGCGCGGACACAACCGGCGAGTCCAGGAAGGGGATCCTTCCATGCACGCGGAAACCGATGCTTTCCGCCGGGCCGGGCGCCGCAGGAGCTACCACGACACGATCCTGGTTTCGACGCTGGCGCCCTGCTGGTATTGCAGCGGCCTCGCGCGGCAATTCCGGATCGGAACCGTTGTGGCCGGCGAGTCGGTCAACTTCCAGGGGGGTCTGTCGTGGCTGCGAGAGAGCGGCATCGCCGTCATCGACCTCGCCTCTCCCGATTGCATCGCGCTTCTCTCCGGCTACATCGCCCGTCATCCGGAGATCTGGAACGAAGACATTGGGGAAATCGCAACGTGATCGCAGCGTGATCGCAGCGGGATCGCACGAGATCGGGTGATTGAGGGCTCTCGTCCGCGGCGCG
>DATFTF010000375.1:0-9592 GCA_035262245.1 Thermoanaerobaculia bacterium | reverse complement strand
CCCGACGAGTCGATTCTGGCTCTGCTGCTGACGGGGACGGCGCCGACGTCGGGATCGCAGACGACGGAAACCACCGCCTCCTCGGTTGTCAACGTCGGGGCCAGCCTCGCGGCCGGCGCGGTCACCAGCAGTCTGACGCGCCCGACGCAGAAGATCTTCCGGCTCGAGCGGTTCGAGATCGATCCCGTCTTCAGCGGCGGCCAATTGACCGACGTCCGCTCGACGATCGGCAAGCAGATCACGCCCGACATCCTCTTCATCTACTCCCAGACGTTCGAGACCTCGAAGCTACCGATCGTCCAGATCGAGTGGACGGTCTCCGAGAAGGTCGTGCTGCGGGCTCAAAGAGATCAGAACGGCATCTACCTCGTCGACATCCGTCGGCGTCAGCGGTTCTAGTCCGCTTGAGACCGCTCCTGTCCCCGACTCGCCCCGGGACGCGGCGCACAGCCCGCGCGGCTCAAGCGGCCGTGGCCTCTCTGTGGGTCGCGCTGGCGGGCGCCCTTGCCGCCGGTCAGGCTCCGGAGTCCACGCAGCCGGGCCTCTACGGCCGGGAGATCTCGTCGGTCGCTTACACCTGCGACGGCCCGGCCGTGTCGGTTGAGATTCTCGCCCTGGTTCAGATCTCCGCCGGAACGGTCCTGACCGAGAAGGCGACCGGCGCGACGATTCGAAATCTCTTCGCGACCGGCCAGTTCGCAGACATCCGCATCGCCGCGGAGGCCGAGGGGCAGCGCGTGGCGGTGATCGTCCACCTCTTCCGGGCGTTCCACGTGCAGCCGCTGAAGTTCGCCGGCTCGTTCCCTCTCTCGCGCGAGGACCTGCGCAAGGTTCTTCCCTTCGCCCAGGGGGATCTTTTTCAGCGACAGGCGGTGGACGAGGGGGCCGAGGCCCTCGGCCGCCGGCTGCAGGAGGAAGGATTCCTGGCGGCCCAGGTTCGATCCGAGGTCTCCTTTGACAGCGCCCGGTTCGAGGCCGCGGTCGTTTACCAGATCCAGGCCGGACCGAGGGCCAAGGTGGTTTCCGCCTTCTTCGACGGCGAGACCAGCCCCTTCACGCCGGCGGAGCTCCTGAAGCACGCGAAGCTGAAGCCGGAAGACGGCTACAAGATCGCTCGCGCCCGCGCGGACGCCACGCGGATGACCGAATGGCTTCATAAGAACTCCTGGCTGAAAGCCTCCGTCGATCTGATCGCCGCCCAGCCCACCGACGACGGCCGCATCATGCCGGTGTACAGGATCTCCGTCGGCAAGAAGGTGCTGTTAGACACGCGCGGGATCAAGCCCAGCCGGGTCCGCCGAGAGATCCACGATCTGATTACCGAGCAGGGCGGCTTCGATGAGGATCTTCTCCTGCAGTATGTCGACAACGAGCGCCAGGCCCTGCAGCGCAAGGGGTATTACCGCGCCAAGGTCGACTACGCCATCGCCGAGGAGACCGACGCGACGCGTGTGACGATCACGGTCGAGCAGGGCCCGCATCTCGAGGTGGAGAAGGTGGCCTTCGTCGGAAACGACTCGGTGTCCGCCAAGACCCTTCAATCCCTGATCCTGACGCACAAGAAGGGGCTCCCGCTCATAGCGCCGTCGCACCTGGAAGACCGCGAGCTCGAGGACGACCTGAACGCCATTCGCGGCTACTACCAGACGCATGGCTGGATCGGCGTGAACGTCGAGAAGCCTCAGATCACCGAGGGTTCCAAGCCCACGCGCCTGATCGTCACGATTCCGATCGTCGAAGGCCCGCGGACTCTTGTGGCCAGCTCGCGGGTCGAGGGGGCCGAGCACCCCGACGCCGCGGCTCTCGAGAAACAGCTCGGACTGAGAGCCGGCGATCCCTTCAACCCCAACCAGGCGCGGCTGGGCGCCTACAATCTCGTCGCTTATTACCGCGACCGCGGCTGGGAGGAGGTCTCGGTCCGGGACGGCTACACACTTTCCGCCGACAAGACCAGCGCGGACGTCACCTACCAGATCGACGAGGGTCTGCGCTCGTTTTTCGGCAAGACGATCATCCGGGGAAACT
This sequence comes from Thermoanaerobaculia bacterium, assembly GCA_035262245.1. Taxonomy (GTDB): domain Bacteria; phylum Acidobacteriota; class Thermoanaerobaculia; order UBA5066; family Gp7-AA6; genus DATFTF01. The sequence continues at coordinate 7,567 of DATFTF010000375.1, read as the reverse complement.
TCCGGACCAAGACCGATCGCATCGTCCAGCTGATCGCCTGGCGCGAGGGGGATCCGTTCTCCGAGACGCGGCTGGTGGAAACCCAGCGCAATTTGGCGCGGGCCGGCGTCTTCCGGCGGGTGGACGTCCGGCCCCAGCCCGCGGATCCGGCCACGCAGGTGCGCAACGTGGAAGTCGAGGTTCAGGAGGGCCGGCCGCTGTCGGTGCTCTACGGCGTCGGCTACCAGTACGCGCCGGATTCCGCGGTCACGCGCAACGACCCCTTCGTCGTCGCCAGCGTCTCCTACAACAACCTGTTCGGCCGCATGATGTCCGCCGGCCTGGAGGGACAGATCGCCGTCTCCGGCCGCTTCCGCCTTCAGCTCTCTTACCGCGGGCCGTATCTTCTGGGCAAGGATCTGCCTTTCACCTCCTTTCTCTTCGCGACCCGCGAGCCGATCCAGAACATCGACGTCGAGCGGCTCGGCTGGGTCAACGAGGTCTCTCACTATTTCGGCCCGCATCTGCGAGTGGCCCTCCGGCTGGAGTACCAGCGGATCCGTCCCTTCAATCCCGAGGACCTCTCGACGATCGAGTTGGAGAACTTCCCGCGGGCCGACCAGCCCATCGAGGAAGCGACGACCGGACCGAACTTTCTCTACGACCGCCGCGACGACGTCCTGGACCCGCATCACGGCTACTACGCGACCGGCGCGGTCAAGTACGCCTTCCCGGTCTTCAAGGCCGAGGCGCGTTACACCAAGATCACCGGGCAGTTTGCGTCCTTCTTCTCGGTGGGACCGATGGTGCTCGCCTTGAACACGCGCGCCGGCGCGATCTTCCCCTATGGACCAAGCGACATCCAGGTCCCCATCGCCGAGCGGTTCTTCGACGGGAAGAACTCGACAAACCGGGGCTTCGACTCGGACCTGGTGGGCATTCCCGGCCAGACCGTCGATTACGACACCAAGGCGGCGCTGCACGAGGGGTCCGGAACGGGCTCCTGCGCCAAGGACTACCCGCAGCTTGCCGCCTACGACTGCGCCGCCGGCCCCCGCATCGTCGGAGGCAACGGGATGCTGGCCTTAAACGCCGAGATGCGGTTCCCGATCGCCGGGCCGGTCAAGGGAGCCGTCTTCTACGACGCGTCGCAGATCTGGAAGAACTTCTCGGACGTGAACCTTCACTTCGAAGGGAACGATGGTCTGCGGCAATCGGTCGGCTTCGGGCTGCGTGTAATCCTCCCGATCGGACCCCTGCGAGCCGATCTGGGCGTGCCGATCGAGCGGCGGACGATCCCCTTCAACGTGACCGACACCACGGGAGTCATCCTGATTCCCAACGCCGGCACGGTGAAGGAGGCGGTGAGGCTCTTCGTCTCGATTGGCTACCCGTTCTAACCGTCGCCGGAGCTGCGCTTCGGGATCTGCGCGCTTTGCGCGCACCGGCAGTCCGCTCGGCCGGATGCGGCCTCGACGGCCTGCCTGATCCCGACGCTCCGCTCCGGCTCCCGCGGCGCGCGACGTCCTCCCTTGGTTACTGCGGGAGCTTCGCGCGCCGCGGACCGGGGCCCGTCTTGTCACTCTCACCTCTCATCGAAACGTCCCCGGCGAGAAGTCGTAGATGCGGGACTTCTGGGGAATGTCCTCCGGAGTGAAGAGAGGATCCTGAAAGTCCCGCTCTCCCAGGACGCGGCCGCGCCAGGAGAGAAAGCCCGCCGCGCGGGCAGCCGCGGCCCCGCAGTGGCGCACGTCCGCGGCGGTCACGTTAGCGGCGCCTCGACGCAGCTCGAGGAGCCGGCCGGCGCTGCGAGGTCCGACGCCGGGCACGCGCAGGAGATCTTCGCGCGCCGCTGTCGTGATCTCGACGGGAAAGCGGTCGGGGTGGGCCAGAGCCCAGGTCAGCTTGGGATCCCGCGAAAGGGGGAGATTGCCCGACTCACGGTAGACGAGTTCTTCGGGTCCGAAACCGTACCGACGCAGGAGGTAATCGGCCTGGTAGAGGCGCTGCTCGCGCGCCGATGGAGTTTCCGGAGCGTTCTCGAGCGGGGTGCTCTCGATGGGCCGAAATGCGGCGAAATGGGGGTGATGGATCGTCTTCTCCCTCCACAGCCGTTGCGTCGCCGCCAGAACCTCGCGGTCCGTCTCGTTCCCGAGGCCGACCACGATCTGGGTGGTCGCGCCGGCGGCCACCGCTGCCCCGGGGGGCCGTGGGTCGCCGGCCAGCCTCCGGGGACCCGCGTTTTGAGCGACGGCTCGCACGCGCTCGAGCAGCTCGATGCCCCGCGCGTAGCTTTTCTCCGGCGCCACCCGCTCCAGCGTCGCCTGGCATACAACTTCTAAATTGTAGGAGATCCGGTCGCAGAGCAGGGCCAGGCGCTCCACCTGCTCGGGCTCCGCGCCGGAAACCGCCTTGGCATGGAGATAACCTGCATAATGGTGTTGGAAGCGCAGGATCTCGACGAGCTCGATCATGCGATCCATCGCCCATCGGGGGTTCTTCGGGATGCCGCTGGTGACGAAGAGCCCGTCGGCCCATCTCTTCTGGTAAGCGGTCAGGAACGCGTCGGCGAGAAGAGCAGGGGAGAGTGCGTGGCGCGGCAGATCGCGCCCCGCGCGCATCGGGCAATACGCGCAATCGAAGGCACAGGCGTTGGTCAGCAGGATTCGGAAGATCCGCGTCGCGCCGAAGCCCCGGTCGGAGAGATTGCGGATGTTGAACGGATCGAGCGGCTGGCGGGCGCGAAAGCGCGACGCGCCGACTCCGGGACCTCCCTGCCCCTCCGCGTCCCTATCTGCCTGTGCGATCAGGATCCGGATTTTCTCTTCCGTGCTCAAAGACTTAGGCATAGGCGTAATTCTGGCGTAAGTCTGTGCCGGAAGTCAAGACCAACGCCCTTGGCCGCGGCTAAGAAAGTCCCGCCGGCGACGCGGCGAGTTTGCGCTCCTCGGTAGCGAGAGCCTGACGCAGCGCCTCCGGGTCGTCCTCCGTGGACGCCGAAAGGCTGGTAAAAGGCGCTTCGGCCAGCGCCTCGCGCCAGGGGAGCGACGAGAGACCGCCGTCGCGCAGAGCATGGATCAGCTTCCGGGTTCGGAAAGCGTCGAACCAGATGTGGAGATGGCGGCGCAGGGTCTCCGCATCGCGCGACTTCGAAGCCGCTTCCCGGATCGCCTCGAAGGCGCCGAGCTTTCGCAAGGCGTCTTCGAGGAGATCGGCCCGGAAAAACGGATTGCCCTGCGGGAGGACGTTCAAGGGCTGGTCGAGCGCGCCGCCGGAGCGCGCGATCGCCTCGAGCACTTCGAGCCAGCCGGCCAGGTGCGCAAACACGAGAGGGTGATAGAGGGGAAAATGCTCGAGACGGCGCGGGCTGGCCACGAGATCCCCGACGGCGCGGCCGGTCCCGAACGGGACGCGATCGGAGACGCGCCCTTCGAGCACGACCGGCTTCCCCGAGAGGCGGCTGATCGCGCCGACTTTGGCGAGCTTGTTCAGGACGTAGAAATCCTCCGCGGCGTTTTTCTTCGGGAAGCCGCGCACCGCGGCGTAGGCGGCGGTCGCGATCGCCAGGCAGCTTCCCATGCTCTCGTAAGCGTAGGGCGAGCCGGCCCAGGCGAGCCCCAGGACGTAGTAGCGCAGCGAGATGTCGTAGAGACGGGCGGCGAGGGCGACGTTCTCCTGCTGGTCGTAGCGATGCTCGAAGAAGTAAAGGGCGGCGGCGGCGCTCCCGGCGTCCGCAATCTGGTCGAAATAGTCGCCCGGCAGCACCACGTCGGCGTCGGTATTGTGGATCCAGGAGGAACGGAGCTTGCCGGAGGCGAAGAGCGACAGGACGAAGTCGTTGCCGATCTTGCGCGCGAGCCCGACCCCCTGGCCTTCCGGCAGGAAGCGTCCAGCCTCCGCCCGGTCGATCAGCACCAGAGAGCCGCCGGCAGTCGCGTAAGAGCGAACGGACGGATCCGCCGAGATCTCCGCGGAGAGCTCGAGAGTCCGGGCCAGCCGCTCTCTCGTGGCGGCATTGGCCTCGTGCACGGACGGGGGAGAGTCTTTCCGTGCATTGAGGACGACGACGATCACGACCGGTCCGCCCGGACCGCCCGGAACGGAGCCCAGGAGTGAGAAGAGGCTGTCGGCTTCTCCGTAGGCGGGGACCACGAGCGCGTGCCCGAACGCCGCGCCCATTTCCCCGGCCAGCGGCGCCTCGGGCTCGGCATGGCGCGAGAGGTACTTGTTTATCGCTTTGGACGTCACGGTCCCGACTCAATGAACCGCGGAGCGCAGGGGCAGCTGCCTGATCACGCGGGCCTCGATGTCCAGAAGCTCCTCCAGCCTTGGCGCGATTTCCTCCTCCGGGAAATAGACGCGGGCCAGGCGCAGGAAGAGCCCGCGGTGACGCGCCTCGGAGCTCGCGATGTCGCGGTAGAACTCCTTCATCGACCCTTCCGGCAGAGTCTCGGCCACGATGCCGAAGCGCTCGCAGCCGCGGGCCTCCACGATTCCGCCGACCAGGAGGCGATCGAGGAAGTACGCGCCGCTGCCTTGGCGGAACTCGCGCGACAGACGGCCGACGTAGGGGTCCTTGCTGTCCGGCGCGAGCGTCAGTCCGCGCTCGGCGATGCGCTCGTAGACCCGCGCGAAATGCGAGAGCTCTTCCTGGGCCAGCTCGATCATGGCCGCGACCAGCTCCCGGCGGTCCGGGTAGTGCGAGACCAGATTCATCGCCGTGCCCGAAGCCTTGCGCTCGCAGGCGGCGTGATCGAGGAGAAAGGAGTCGAAGTCTCGTAAGACGCATTCGATCCATCGAGGGGGTGTTGGGATCTTTAGCTGCATGGAGGCGTTTGTAAGAATTGATTCATTGGATCATTGAATCATTGACTCTTGAACGAATTGGGGCTCGACGAGAGTCAATCAAACAATGGGTCAATGAATCAATGAATCAATTCTTCCGGCACGAATTGGGGCTCGACGAGAGTCAATCAAACAATGAATCAATGAATCAATGAATCAATTCTTCCGGCACGAGTCGTGCGTACGGGCAGGGTGGCGCAATCGACGGGAGGCCTCTCATGCCGCAATCCGACTACCTCATCATCGGCGGTGGGATGGCCGCGGACGCTGCGGCGAAGGGGATCCGGGAGGTAGATCCTAAGGGCTCGATCGCCCTGGTGACCGGAGAAGATGCCCCTCCTTACAAGCGGCCGCCGCTGACCAAGGGACTCTGGAAGGGCGATTCTTTCGATTCGATCTGGCTCGGGACGGACAAGGCCGGCATTCCACTGACGCGGGGACGCCGCATCGTCCGCATCGACCCGGCCGGCCATCGCGCCGTGGACGACCAGGGAAATGCGTACGATTACAAGAAGGCGCTCCTGGCGACCGGCGGGACGCCGCGGCGGCTTAACTTCGGCGGCGACGACGTCATTTACTTCCGGACTGTGGCGGACTACGAGAGGCTTCGCCGCCTGGCCGGGTCGGTGCGGAAGTTCGTGGTGATCGGAGGCGGTTTCATCGGCTCTGAGATCGCCGCAGCGCTGTCGATGAACGGCCGCGACGTCACCATGGTCTTTCCGGATGCGGCGATCAGCGCGCGGATGTTCCCGCGCGGGCTGGCCGAGTTCGTGACACGCTATTACCGCGACAAGGGCATCACCGTCGCCTCCGGCGACTCGGTGACCGGTCTGGAGCGGCGCGCCGGACGCTTCGCCGTCCGGACCCGCGAGCACGGCGAAGTCGAGGCGGACGTGGTGGTCGCCGGGCTCGGCATCACTCCCAACGTCGACCTGGCGCGGGAGGCCGGATTGCGGGTCGAGGACGGGATCGTCGTCGACGAGTTCCTGCGCACGAGCGCGCCCGACGTCTTCGCCGCCGGCGACGCCGCCTCCTTCTTTAACCCCGCGCTCGGCAAGCTCCTGCGCGTCGAGCACGAGGACAACGCGGTCACCATGGGCCACGCGGCCGGGCGCAGCATGGCCGGGAGCGCCGAGCCGTATCGGCACCTTCCGTTTTTCTACTCTGACCTCTTCGAGCTCGGCTACGAGGCGGTGGGCGAGACGGACGCCCGCCTGGAGACGTTCGAGGACTGGAAGGAGCCTTTCCGCGAGGGAGTGGTCTATTACCTGGCGCGGGGAAGGGTGCGCGGCGTGCTCCTGTGGAACGTCTGGAACCAGGTGGACGCCGCCCGCGCCCTGATCGCCGAGCCCGGCCCCATCGATGCGACGAGTCTCAAGGGGCACCTCCCGGCTTAGGGTCGGCTCCACGGCCGCCGGTCCACTTGTTGTAGATCTCGACGACCTTCGCCCGCAGCTCGTCGAGCGTTCCGTCGTTGGCGACGACGTCGCTCGCGCGGTCGAAGGCCACGGCCGGGGAGATCTGCGCGGCGATCCGGCGCGCGGCGTCCTCGGGGTCGCCGCCCTTTTCGACCCACCGCCGGATGCGCTCCCGGCGCGGAGCGACGACGAGCAGGATCCGGTCGAGGATCGCGTCTGCCCCGGCCTCGAAAAGTTGCGAGGCTTCGGCCACCGCCACGGCGGCGCCCGCCTTGTCCGCCTCGACGAAGCGGCGGGCCATTTCCTCGACGACCAGCGGATGGATCCGAGCCTCCAGAGCCAGGCGCCTGACCGGATCGCGGAAGACGATCTCAGCCAGATGCGCCCGGTTGACCCGGCCGTCCGAGTTGAGAACGGCGTCGCCGAAGAGCTCTTTCGCGACGGCCGGCCCCGGGGCGCCCGGCTCGTAGAGATCGCGCACGATCGCGTCGGCGTCGAAGACCACGGCTCCGAGGTCGCACAGCCATCCAGCCACGGTCGACTTGCCGGTCGCCAGGCCTCCGGTCAGACCGACGCGTAGCATCAAGCGAAGTCTAAAGTCTAAAGTCTAAAGTCCAAGGTCTAATGGGCTTGACGACTCTCGCTCGAGCCTTAGACCTTAGACGTTAGACCTTAAACCTTGGGCCTGGTCACTTCACCACCTCGCCATCTTTCATGACCCAATCGATCCTGGAAAGGACCGAAACGTCCCGGAGCGGATCTCCCGAGACGGCGACGAGATCCGCGAAGGCCCCCTTCTCGATGACGCCGATCTTGCCGGAAAGACCCAGAAGCTCGGCGGCGTTGATCGTCGCGCTGCGGATCGCCTCGATCGGCGTCATCCCCATGCGCACCTCGTGCTCGAACTCCTGCGCCTGGTTGATCTCCGTCCACGGAAAGCCGCCGGCATCCGTGCCGCAGACGATCTTCACCCCCGCCTTGCGGCAGTTCTCCAGCGACCGGGCCAGAATCTTCGGCATCTCGGCCCAGATCGGCGCGCCGGCCTGAGCCCGCGGCTGCGCGACGTAGGCCGAGACGGTCAGCGTCGGGCAGAAGAAGATGCCTTTGGCCGCCATGGCCCTGGCCATCTCCGGACGGATCGAGTCGCCGTGTTCGATCGAGTCGACGCCGGCCTCGACCGCGATTCGGAGGCCGGTGTCGGAGGTCGCGTGGGCCGCCACGTGGGTGCCGTGCGCGTGCGCCTCGGAGACCACGGCGGCGATCTCCTCCTTCGTCCAGTTGGGCGGCGAATCGACCCAGCCGTCGGAGGTCAGATGGAGGCCGCC
>DATFTF010000374.1:0-4596 GCA_035262245.1 Thermoanaerobaculia bacterium | reverse complement strand
GCCCAAATCACAAATCACAAATCACAAATCGCAAATCTTTCTCGTGAGCCAGCTCCTATGACGTCGTCCACGCCTTCCCCAACGGAGCCTTCCATCCGCGTGATTCTCATGCCCAAGGACACCAACGCCCACGGCACCATCTTCGGCGGCGTCATCCTCTCCTACATCGACCAGGCCGCGGCGGTGGAAGCCAAGCGCCACGGCGGTTCCTTCATCGTGACGGTGGCGATGCGGGAGGTCGTCTTCCATCAGCCGGTGTACGTTGGGGACCTCGTCTCCTTCTACACGCGCCTGGTGCGAATAGGCCGCACGTCCATCACCGTGGCGGTCGAGGTCATGGCCGACCGGGCGGGGGGGAGCGGGCAGCGCTTCAAAGTCACCGAAGCCGAGGTCACTTTTGTGAACCTGGACGAGGCCCGGCGGCCCACCCCGATTCGTCCCGGTCCTTGAGACTCACCTCGCCACGAGAGCTTTGAACGTTCTCCTCCGAGGCGGGGCAGCCGGCGGGTGACGGCGCCGCATCTCGTTCTCGCCCCGCCTCGCTAAAAAGTTGAAGGTCCCGATCTCTCGGGACCTTCTCTTCGCCAGCCGGGCACGAGCCCGGCAATGGGTTCCAGCTGACCCTATCTTACCACTCCGACTCCTCATCGGAGTCGTTTCCCCGCTCTTCCGGAAGACCCTCTTCGGCGATCTCGTCCTCTTCGTCGTCTTCCATCTCTTCGGCCGCCTCGCGGGCGAGCTCTTCCGCGTCATTCTCCTCGGAAAACGCCTTCAACCCCTCGCGGTACTCCTCGTCGGCCTTCCAGTTGCCTTCGCCGTACGTCTCTCCGGCGGGAACGACCGGGGAGCTCGGAGTCGGGGCGGTTTTCTTCGGCGCGGTCTTCCTGGACGCGGATCGCCCGACGGCTTTTCGTCCGGCCGCTTTCCTGCTCCCCTTCTTCGCCGCACCCTTGCGCGCCTTCACCGCCCTGCGCGGGGCTGCCTTGCGTGCGGTCCGCGCCGATTTTCTAGTGGACTTCTTCGACGCGCCCCGCGACGCCTTCCTGGCAGCCTTTTTTTTCTTCTTTGCCACGGTCGCTCCTCCTTCTGACGGGAGGCCCGATCATACAATTGCCCTCGTGCGCCGGAGCTGCCCGGCGCCGGCCGGAGCGCTATGGAATACGGGGGTTCCTTTCCAGAAATCCCGCCACAGGCCTCCGAGAGCCCCGGGGCCCGCGTGGTGGTCTCGGCGGAGCCGGGATCTCTCCGATTGGAGATCCGGCCTCTGGTGCGGACGCGACGTGGCCGCCGCCGGCTGACCCTGGCCGCTATCGTCCTTCTCGGTTCGGTCCTCTTCGGCGCGGCCCGCCTGGGTCAGCTTTGGGAGGCCGGGCTTAAGAAGGGAGACTTCAGCGATTTCCCGCTTCCATTGCTGGCCGGCCTGACCGTCGCTGTCGGGGTCTTCGCGCCACTCGCCTTCGTCGGCCTGGCCGCTCTGGCATTCTCCGAGGAAACGGTGATCGTGCGGCCCGACGCCGTGACCATCACCACCACGACCTTCGAGCGAACCCGGACCCGGACCATTCCGCTCGAAGAAGTCGAGTGCTGGCGGGAGACGTATCTGCCTCTGGCGCCGTGGTGGACCTGGGCGGTCGAACGCCTGGCCGTCGCCCGGCGAGGCCGGCTCGAACCGCTGGCGGGCGCCGCCGGGCCGCGCGAGAAGCGGATGATCGCCGAAGTCCTCTCCCGGGCGACGGGCCGGCCTCTGGTGAATGATTTCGGCCGCGCCCGGTAGGACGACTCACTGGACCGATGGACAGATCCGGTAATATCGCTCCGGGTCTATGGTTTCCGCCGGCACCGAGCATCACCTCACCGACGTCCTCTTTTCTCATTACGACCTTCCCGACGAGGTCCGCTGGGGCCTGGCGGAGGCCGGATTCGCATTCGCCACCCCGATCCAGGCCAAGGCGCTTCCGATCACCCTGGCCGGCCGCGACGTCGCCGGCCAGGCGCAGACGGGAACGGGAAAGACGGCGGCCTACCTCATCACGATCTTCACCCGTCTTCTCCGACGGCCCCGTCGCGGACCGGCTCGCGGGCCCCGCGCGCTCGTCGTCGCGCCGACGCGGGAGCTCGTCGTCCAGATTCGGCAGGACGCGGAGCAGCTCGGCCGGCACACCGGGCTCTCCACGCTGGCCGTCTTCGGCGGGATCGATTACCGGGGCCAGCGCGAGGCGGTGCAGACCGTCCCTGATCTGCTGGTCGGAACTCCGGGACGCCTGCTCGACTACGAGCAACAGCGGGCCACCATGTTCGGCGACGTCGAGATCCTGGTCATCGACGAAGCCGACCGCATGTTCGACATGGGCTTCATCCGCGATTTGCGGCGGATCCTGCGCCGCTGCCCCCCTTACAACCGGCGCCAGACCCTCCTCTTCTCCGCAACCCTGACGCCGCGAGTCCTGGAGCTCGGCTACGAGCACACCAACAACGCCGAGCGGGTCGAGGTCGAGCCCGAGAGGATCCTGGCCCATGGCATCACGGAGCTGCTCTATCACGTCTCCTCCCGGGAGAAGTTCCGGCTGCTGCTGGGCCTCCTCGAGCGCGAAGGCGGCCAGCGCATCCTCATCTTCGTCAACCGCCGCGACGCTGCGCTGGAGGTCGTCCGCGGCCTGGAAGCCAACGGATACGCGGCGCGCGCCCTTGCCGGCAACGTTCCGCAGGACCGGCGCCTGAAGATCCTGAGTGACTTCAAGGAAGGCCGACTCGCCGTTCTCGTCGCCACCGACGTCGCCTCCCGCGGTCTCCACATCGAGGGCGTCTCGCACGTGATCAACTACGACCTTCCGCAGGACGCCGAAGATTACGTGCACCGAATCGGACGAACCGGACGCGCCGGAGCGCAGGGCACGGCGGTCTCCTTCGCCTGCGACGATTACGTCTTCTCTCTCGACGCGATCGAGAAGCTGATCGGGCGCAAGATTCCCGTCGAGTGGCCTGGCGAGGAGCTTTTCCGGTCCGGACGCATCGCTCATCCTCCGCGCGCGCACGCGCGCCGAGCGGTCCGGCGGCCATCGCCGCGGGCGGGCGGCGCGGCCCCGCCGCAGTCGGACCCGGTGGAGTCCTTCGGCCGAACCAAACGCAAGAGCCGGAGGAGATAGGAAACGGTGTCTAAGGTCTAAGGTCTAAGGTCTAAGGTCTAAGGTCTAAGGTCTAAGGTCTAAGGTCTAAGGTCTGGACATAGCGTAAATGATATGCCTCCGTCTTCTTAGACTTTAAACCTTGGACTTTAGACTCCTAGGACGCCGGTGCCAGGGCTCCCTGGTCGACCCAATGCGTCAGCAGCCGCCGGATGCGATAGGAGTCTGCGCGGACGTCCGCCTCGCATTGCCGGGGCGTGGCCGATGGCGAAACCCGTGACCAGAGATCCTTGACCAGAATTCCGTCGCGCTCATCCGGGTGAGGCGTCGGCTTCACGTCGGTGGGCTTGAGAACGACGTCGTCGGGAACCAGGGCAGCGGCCTGCTGGAACTCGTCGTAGCGCCGCATGCCCTCCATGGTCAGAGGCAGGATTTCCTTGAGAGGCGTCTTCTCGTCTGCCGGAGCGTCGGGCAGACGATTGAATAGGAAACTGCCGGGCAGGGGCCTCTCGAGAAGCTGAAAGTAGGCCTCCTCTCCCGTCAGGCGGCCCGTGCGGCATGCGCCCAGGCGTCCGCCGCGCAGGGAGATCGAACCGAAGACTTCGCCGTTGGGATCGCGCAGCGTCAGAGATCCGTTGACACGCGACTCCGAAAGGCTCTGCAGGAGTGCCGGCAGGCCGAACAGCTCGAGGTCTCCCGACAAACTGGCGGCCGAGCTCTCCGCGGAGGCCGAGGGAGCCGCCGTCGACGCCTCGAAAGAGGCCAGGGCCTTCTCCGCCGATTTGGCCACCTCCTGGCCGGCCAATCGCTTGACGACCTCGCGGAACGCCTTCTGCACGTCGGGATGGGGCGTCGTGGAGAGCGCCTCGATGCAGTAGTAGAGATTGCGGTCGTTCTGATGGAGAACGAGACCGAAGAGCTTGAAGGGGGTGTTGGCCTTTATCGTGGCCAGGAGCTTCTGGATCGTCTCCTCGTCCCCCGAGAGATCCTGTCCGGCCAGCTCGGCCAGCCGGGACATGGTGTCGCCGAGCTCCTTGCGCCCACTCAAGGCGTGCTCGACGACGGCTCTGCGGGCGCCGGGCGTTCCGAATCGCGCGAGCGCGGCCACGACCCGATCGAGCAGGAGACGCATCTCCCGCGGGTCATACGGGGCCTCGCCGACTTTTGAGAGCATCGTCTCCAGATCGTTCAACAGGCCGATCAGCGTCCGCTCCGCTCGCTCGTGCTTCAACTGTCCAAGATTGGCGATGGCTTCCTTGACCAGGGGCGCCGGAAAGCGCAGCTCGGCGTGGCGCACGGCGACGTCCACGTCTTCATCCAGGCCTCCGGGCCCGGGACGGGGAATGCGGCGCAGAAGGTAGAGCAGGTTGCGGCGGAAGTACCACTCCTCGTCGCCGGCCCCCTGGCCGAAAGTGATGGTGAGCCGTTCGAGCGCGGCCTGCCGGGTCGGGGTCCCGTGCACCTCCAGCAAGAG
>DATFTF010000373.1:0-6678 GCA_035262245.1 Thermoanaerobaculia bacterium | reverse complement strand
CGGTCCCGAAAGCTTCAGCGGCGAGCCCGGCCCGAAGGAGGACGCGGGTCCGAGCGTCTTGTCCCCTTCGGACACTTCCGCCGACTCCGGCTCGACTCGGGTGAAGGCGACCGGCCCGACCGTACTGTCGTCGACCTTCGGAATCTTGGGATAGGGCTCTTTCGATACGCGCTTCAACTCGTCGTTGATGTCCACCGTGTCATCCCCCGACGACGAGGTCACCACGACCTCGAGATTCAGCGACCGGTAGCCGGGCAGCTCCACGCGAACCCGGTGCGGGCCCTCTCGCCCGATCGGCAGGGTCTTGCCGCCGCCGTGGTCGTCCCAATCGTCGGCGATACCCACGTAGCGGCCGTCCAGGTAGATCCGCGCCTGATCCGGGCTCACCCCGAACTTGGCGTACCGGCGGGTCCGGTAGACGTTGTCCGGATTGAACGCCGTCTCGCGCGCGGCCGCCGGCTCGGCCTCCGCCACAACGGCCGCCGCGGTCGGGAGCGGCCGGGGAGAGGCCTGCGCCGGAGCGGCCGGCGTACGCGCCAGGGCCGTCAGGGTGCGGCGCACCGGCTGCACCGGCGTCGAGGATCCGGCGATTCGCGGGGCGCCCACGATCGCGTCGGCCGCCTCCGAGGGCCCCGCGGTCGGAAGAGAGACAGGTGTGGCGGGCGCCGTCGGAAGCGCGGCGGCGACGGCGACGGGACTCGCCGTGGCGGGCGGAGGCGTCGCGCCGGCCTCCCGGACCGCCCGCTCCTCGCGTCGGGACGTCGCCTTCCAGATCCAGACCAGCGCCGCGGCCGCCAGGATCACCGCAGCCGCGCCGAAGAGGTACGCCGCGCCGCTGCCGCTCGGCGCCGCCGCGGGACTGCCCGAAGCCGCCGGGCCGCCGGCCGGCGCGGCCGCGGAGACGGCAGCAGGAGGCGAGGACGGAGTCGGAGGCACCGCGATGGTGCGGTCGGTCGCCGTGAGTCGGGTCTCGATGCGGGCGAGCTCGGCTAAGAATTCGCGCGCGTTGGCCGGACGGTTCTCGGGAGCCTTGGCCAGCAGCCGCTGGAAGACGGCGGTGGTGGCCGGGGGCAGGTCCGACCGCACGAGCAGCGGATCCCGCGGCTCGGTGTGGAGGATCTGGTAAACGAGTGTGGTGATCGAGTCGCCGGGAAACGGGCGGGCGCCGGTCAAGAGCTCGTAGAGCACGACCGCCAGGGAGAAGAGATCCGACCGCCCGTCCAGTTTGTCGCCGCGAACCTGCTCCGGCGACATGTAGGCCGGGCTCCCGATCATGTGGCCGGTCCGCGTCAGATCCCCGGTCGACGCCGTCAGAAGCTTGCCGATCCCGAAGTCGGCGACCTTCACGTGGCGATCCCGCGTGATCAGGATGTTGCCCGGCTTGATGTCGCGGTGGAGAACTCCCCGCTCGTGGGCGTGATCGAGCGCCATGGCGACCTGTCGGGCGATGGCGATCCGGTCGGCCAGGGAGAGCTCCGAACCGGGCTTCAAGAAACGGTTCAGTGGCTCGCCGTCGACATGCTCCATGGCGATGTAGGCGAGGCCCTGGTCCTCTCCCGCCTCGTAGATGGTGACGATATTGGGATGCGAAAGCCGGCCGGCGAGCTTCGCTTCCTTCAGGAAGCGGGTCTCGATCTCCTCTCCGTAACCTCCGGAGACGGCCTCCGGACGCAGCGTCTTCAGCGCCACCGGCCGCTCGATCTGGGGATCGTGGGCCAGGTAGACGATGCCCATGGCTCCCTGGCCGAGCACGCCGGTGATCTCGAACCGGCCGAGCCGTGTGCCCGGCGCCAGAGCGGTCACGAGCCCTCGTCGTCAGGCGGACCGGGCACCTCTTCCAAGGGATGCTCGCGGAATTCCCGCTCGCGCCGGGTCAGCAGCTCGCGGGCCTCCTGGGCCCGCGCGGCGGGGACCATGACCCGGCTCATCCCGAAGGCGCCGAGGTTCTCGGGCCAGGGAGAGCCCCCCGAAGGGCCCTCGACCTCGACGGGAATGTCCTGCGATTGAAGGAGTCCAGCAATCAGCGCGGCCTCTTCGTCCTGGCCGGTGGAAGCGACCTCGACCCATTCTTCATCGTCGCGTGACGTCATGAGGACCTCAGAGGAAATTGTGAATTGCCAATTGTCAATTGTGAATGGGGCGGAAAAGAGGCTGGATTCGCGAATTCACAATTCCCAATTCCCAGTTCACCATTCACGGCACGACTCGAAGCGCCTTCTCTCCCTTCTCCGTCACGCGACCGATGACCGCTCCGGCCAGTGCTCCGCGCTCGCGGCATTGCCGCGCGTAACTCTCGGCCTGCGCCTCCGGCAAGGCCACCAGAAGCCCCCCCGAGGTCTGGGCGTCGCAGAGAAGAAGGAACTCTTCCTCGGTGACTCCGGGGGCGACCTCGGTGCGGGGGCGCATGTTGCGCACGTTCACGCGGGAACCGTCCGGAGCGATGCCGCGCTGCGCCAGCTCGCGGGCTTTTGCGACCAGCGGTATGCGCGCGACGGAGAACTCGCCGGTCGTCTGCGAGCCGTTCATCATCTCGTACGCATGACCGAGCAGCCCGAAGCCGGTGATGTCCGTTGCGGCGTGGATTTCGAAACCGTCCATGGCCTCCGCCGCGGGGCGGTTCAAGGCCGCCATGACGGAGGTCGCCTCCGCCAGGGAGGCCTCGTCGATTCGGGAGCGGTGAAACAACCGTCCGACTCCTTCGGCCGCCAGCGCGTCGGCCCGCCCCGCGCAGACGACGACGCCAACGCCCAGCGGCTTGGTGAGCACCAGAGCGTCGCCCGCCCGAGCGCCGATGTTGCGGGTGAATCGGGACTCCGCGGCCGTGCCGGTGACCGAGAGCCCGTACAGGGGGATGTCGTGGTCGATCGAGTGGCCGCCGCCGACGACCGCGCCGGCCTCCATCACCTTCTCCGCGCCTCCGCGAAGGATTTCGCCCAGAACCTCCGGAGGCAGGACGGACATGGGGAAAGCCGCGAGCGCGAGCGCGAGGATGGGGCGGGCTCCCATGGCATAGACGTCGGAGAGAGCGTTGGCGGCCGCGATCTGCCCGAAGAGGTAGGGATCGTCGACCACCGGCGTGAAGAAGTCGACGGTCTGCACCAGGACCTGTCCGCCGCCGATCCTGTAAACCGCGGCGTCGTCGGCGTGCAGATTCCCCACCAGCAGATTCGGATCCGCCGGGGCCGGAAGCCCGGCCAGAAGCGCGGAAAGGTCGAACTGACCTATCTTGCAGGCTCAACCCGCGCTGGACGCGAAGGTCGACAGCGCGGGATGACCCGCGGATTTATAAGCCACGCGAGGATTATATGAACTGAAGATCGCAGAGCGATCGCAACGTGTCGCCGTGATCGGATCTCCTCCGAAACTTCACGGCGTTCCCGGCGTTCTCCTCAGTCGTCTCCGCCGCGCAGCAGGAGCCCCAGCAGGAACCCGGCTCCCAGCGCGATGGCCACCGCGGTGCCCGGATTCTCGCGGATGTAGCGGCGGGCGTCGTCCCAAAGGTAGCCGTAGTCCTTTTCCAGGCGCTTGGCGGTCTTCTTGAAATTCTTGCGGAGATCCTCCCCGACGTCGTCGAAGTCGCCCAACGCTTCCTTGGTTTGATCGATCTTCTCGGACACGAAATCGCGGGCTCGATCGAACGGAGTTTCCTTGGCCATAGTTCCCACCTCTCTCGAAGAACAGCGATTCTATACCGCTGACGCGGAAGTCGAAGCGCACCGCGATCAATGCAAGAGCCCCGCCGATTCGGCGCGGCCCGAGGCCGCCGATCGAGAATAATGCGGATCGGGAGACGCCGCAATGGCCAAGAAACAGTATGCCGCGAGGCCGATCCTGACCACCGGTGAGATTCGACTCCTCCCATGGACGGCCCGCCTGGTACGCCGGGCGCGGCTCCTGCGCGAGACGATCCTGGAGACGGCGCGCGGTTTCCGCGCCGACCGCGGCAACGACCTGGCGAGCTCGCTCGCGTTCGCCACCCTTCTTGCCGCGGTGCCGCTCCTGGCCACGTTCTCCCTCCTTCTGGCCGCGTTTTTCCAGGAGAACGTGGGAACCATTCTCGACACCATCAACGCCATCCTTCCGTATCACAGCGCCCGCGTCACCGACAGTCTGCGGGAGTTCGTGTCCGAGTCGACCGCGATCTCCGGGATCGGGCTGGCCATCCTGCTGGTGGCCTCGGTGCGCCTGATCTTCATCATCGAAGGGATCTTCAACGCCGTCTGGGGAGCGCCCAAGCGGCGCCGCTACTGGTCCCGGTTGGCCCTCTACACTCTGGTGCTCTTCGCCCTGGCGCTCCTTCTCGGATCGGTGGGGCTCGGCGCGCGGCTGCTGCGCCGCTCGGGCATGGGCGGAGTGCTCGACTCGGACCGCGCGAACGCGCTCTTCCCGTTCGTGGCCGAGGCCCTGGCCCTGACGCTCCTGTACCGTTATCTGCCCAACGCCCGCGTGAGGCTTCGCCCCGCGCTCGTCGCGGCGGTCACCATCGCTCTCTCGCTCGAGGCGCTGCGAGCTCTCTTCAGGCTCTACGTGCGCGGCCTCTCGCGGATGAACCTCATCACCGGGACGCTGACCCTGATCCTCCTGACCCTGGTCTCGGTCTATCTGGTCTGGGCGCTCGTTCTGCTGGGCGTCGAGCTGACGCACGTTCTCCAGATTGGATCGGCGCGGCGGCGGGTCGAAGGAAACAGAGCGGCCGGGCGGGCGGAGAAGGCCATCCGGATGCTGCTCCGCTTGAAGCGGGGCGAAACGTGCTCCTTCAAGGAGCTCTCCGACGCCCAGCAGGGGCCCACCGCCGAGGCTCAGGAGATCCTGGAGTGCCTCCAGAAGGCGACCCTGATTCATGGAGACACGACCAACGGGTTCGCGCTGGCCCGGCGGCCGGGCGCCACGACGCTCGCGGAAGTCGTCGACGCCGTCTCGCCGAATCTCCTCGCGCTCTCCACAGGCCCCACGGACCCCGTCGTCTCCACGCTGGCGCCGCTCTTTCACCGCCTGGAGGGGGAACGGCGGGCCGTGCTGGGCACCACGCTCGCGGAGCTGCGGGATTTGTAGATTACAATATATATATTGTAGGCTCAGGACCGCTGTTTCCATTCCCGCGAACGGGCGACCTCCCGGGCATAGTCGTCGCAGGCGCCGCGGCGCTGGTCCGGCGTCCAGCCGAGCTCCTTGCCCAGCAGGTCCGCGGCCCGCTCGAGAGCCTCCATCCCCTGGCCGGGAGCCTGCCAGAAGAGGTGCGTCCGCCGGGCCAGAGCGTCGATCAACGAGCGGGTATCCTCGAAGCGCGCGGCGAACACGATCTCCGCATCGATGTCCGGAAGACCTTCGACGATCGGGCGCCCCAGAGAGCGATCTTCGACCGTCAGCCGAAAGACCTCCCAGGCGCGGCGCCCGTACCGATAGGCGAGATGGGAGATCGTGTCGTCGCTCAAGCTCGGATCGGCGGGCTCCCGGGCGCCCAGCAGGAGCTCGACGAACTCCGGCATCGGCTGGTCCGGCGCTCCCGGAAAGGGCCGATCGGACGTCCGGCTTCGTCCGGTTGAGACGCCGCTCTCGGCCAGCGGCTTCGCGGCGGCGTCCACGGCCTTGCGCCCCATCCGCACGTGCGTCGTGAGCTTGCCCCCGGTCACCGTCACCAGGCCCGACGGCGCGACTTCGATCGCGTCCTCGCGGCTGGTCTCTCCGACGCTCACGCCCGGCTGCCCGACGAGGGGACGCAGGCTCGCGAACGTCGCGACGACGTCGGCGTCGGAGATGCCGGCGGTCGGAAACGTCCGGCGCGCGGCGGCCAGGATGTAGGCCACGTCCTCCGGCGCCGCCCGCACGTCGTCGGCCGCGCCGCGGTGATCGGTGTCGGTCGTCCCCAGAAGCGTCACGGACCCGTAAGGGATGGCGAACAGGAGCCGCCCGTCGTCCATAGGAAAAGCGATGGCCTCCCCCAGAGGGAGCCGGGCGGCAGGGACCGTCAGGTGCGCGCCGCGCGAGAGCCGCAGGACGGAATGGGCGCTCGGGTCGTCCCACTTCCGCAGCGTGTCTCCCCAGGGTCCGGTGGCGTTGACGACGGAGCGCGCGCGGATCACGAGCTCTCGCCCCGACTCGAGATCCCGGGCGCGGGCGCCGCGCGCCCGTCCATGCCCGTCCTTCTCGAGCGCGTCGACCGCGGCGCGCGAGACCGGCACCGCGCCGAGCAACGCGGCGTCGAGCACGTTCTCCAGCGTCAGCCGTGCGTCGTCGGTGCGTCCGTCGCCGTAGAGGCCTGCGGCGGCGAGCTCGGGGCTTTCGAGCATCCGCTCGCGCCGCAGAGTCTCCTCCCGCGAGAGCCGCCGGTGTCGCCGAAGCGATCGACCCAGCGCCAGCAGATCGTAGAGCGTGAGGCCGACTTCGAGCTGCCAGGGCGCAACGCCCCGGCCGCGGTAGGCGGGAAAAAGAAAATCGGTCGGGCGCACCAGATGCGGGGCCAGACGGGAGAGGCGAGCCCTCTCCGACAGGGACTCGAAGACCAGGCGAACGTTGCCGGTCTTCAGGTATCGGAGCCCGCCGTGGATGAGCTTGGAGGACCGCCACGAGGTGCCCGAGGCCCAGTCACCCTTTTCGACCAGGGCCACGGTGAGTCCGCGCGCGGCCGCGTCGCGCGCGACAGCGGCGCCGGTGATGCCTCCGCCGATGACCAGAACGTCG
>DATFTF010000372.1:0-3635 GCA_035262245.1 Thermoanaerobaculia bacterium | reverse complement strand
CCGGCAACTACTTCGACGTGGTGGGCGTGGCCCCGATGGTGGGAGCCGGGTTCCGGGCGGACCAGGACGAGCCCCTCGGCGGCCATCCCGTCGTCCTGCTCGGGCACGGTTACTGGAAGCGGCAGTTCGCCGGCGACCCCGGAGTCGTCGGCCAGACTCTGACGGTCAACCGGATGCCGTACACCATCGTGGGAGTTCTTCCCGAGACCTTCACCGGAACGTTCCCCGGCTTCGTCCCCGATCTCTGGGTCCCCTACGGGATGCGGCTCCAGATCCAGCCTGCGCTCGCCTTCCTGACCGAGAACCGGCGCGGCATGTGGCTCGCGGCCGTCGGGAGACTGAGGCCGGATATGACGCTTCCGCGGGCCGAGTCGATCTTGAAGACGTTCGCCGCCAACCTGGAGAAGGAGTATCCGGACGCCAACAAGGGGCGCAGCATCGCCCTGCAGACGCTGGCCGAAGCCCGCGCCAACCCCACCGGCGCGGTCAACAATCCTCTGCCGCGCATGGTCGCGCTCCTGCTGACCGCCGTCGGAGTCATTCTGCTGATCGCGTGCGCCAACGTGGCCAACCTGCTGCTCGCCCGCGCCTCCACCCGCCGCAAGGAGATCGCCGTTCGCATCGCGCTGGGAGCCTCGCGGTGGCGGCTGCTGCGCCAGCTCCTCACCGAAAGCCTGCTGCTCGCGCTCGCCGGAGGAGCGGCGGGTTTGCTGCTCGCCTCCTGGTTCACACGGCTTCTGATGTCCCTACAGCCCCCGGGGCCGTTCCCCTTCCTCCTCGGCGCGCAAGTGGATCCGCGCGTCGTGCTCTTCACCTTTGCCGTCGCGACGCTGACCGGCCTGATCTTCGGCACGGCGCCGGCCCTGCAGGCCTCCCGCCCAGAGGTGTCGGGCACCCTGAAAGAGGGCGGCCGGGGCAGCGAGGCCGGGGCCAGGGCGGGCGTGCGCCGGGCCCTGGTGGTCGCGGAGGTGGCGCTGGCGACGCTCGCGCTCACCGCCACCGGTCTCCTGGTGCGGAGTCTCAAGGAAGCGACGGCGATCGATCCCGGCTTCCGTCCGGAGAACGTCGTGACGTTGAACCTCGACGTTTCGCTCCAGGGCTACGACGAGGCTCGCGGCGCGCAGTTTTATCGCCAGCTCATGGATCGGGTGCGGGGACTCTCGGGGATCCGCTCGGCGGCGCTGGCCTCGCGGCTCCCCCTGGCCTTCGGTCTCCAGAGAACGCTCCACGTCGAAGGGGAGGTCCCTTCGGAGAAGGAGCGCGGAGTCCTGGTCAACGTGGCGACGGTCGACACGGCGTACTTCGGGACGCTCCAGATCCCGCTCGTCTCCGGCCGCGCCTTCGGCCCCGAGGACGTGGAGAACTCTCCCCCGGTGGTGGTTGTCAACCAGACGCTGGCCAAGCGGTTCTTCCCCGGACGCGAGGCCATCGGCCGCACCGTGCGTTTTCCCGCCGCGACCGGCGACGGCCAGTTGACGGCGCCGATGCGCATCGTCGGGATCGCCAAGGACAGCAAGTACGTGACGCTCGGCGAGGCTCCGATCCCCTTCGTCTATCTCCCTCTCCGGCAGGACTACAACCCGGGCATGGCGCTCCTGGTGCGCACGGAGAGAGATCCGTCCGGGGTTCTGCCCCAGATTCGGCGCGAGGTGGCGGCGCTCGACCCCGGATTGCCGATCTTCAACGTCCAGCCGCTCGGCGCCCAGATCCAGGGCGCCCTCTTCCTCTCCCGTGTCGGCGCCTACCTCCTGGCGGCCTTCGGCGCGCTCGCTCTTCTGTTGACCACCGTCGGCACGTACGGCGTCATTACATACACCGTCGCCCGACGCATTCCGGAGATCGGGCTGCGCATGGCGCTCGGCGCGGGGCCGGCGCGGATTATCAGGATGGTCCTCGCCAACGGAATGAGTCTCGTGGCGATGGGCCTGGCGATCGGTCTCGCCGCGGCCATGGTGTTGGGGCGGAGCGTGGCGCCGCTCCTCTTCGGAGTTGGGCCGAACGATCCTCTGACCTTCGGAGCGATCTCGCTTCTACTCGGAGGGGTCGCGCTGTTGGCGTGCTACGTCCCGGCGCGCCGGGCCGCCGGCGTGAGCCCGACGGTGGCGCTGCGGCAGGAATGACGGAAGCGAACCGACAGATCTGAGGACCTCATGACCGGATTCCTTCAAGACTTTCGCTACGCCGTGCGGGCTCTCCGCGCCCGCCCCGCCTTCACCGCCGCGGCGCTGGCCACGCTTGCGCTCTCCATCGGCGCGGCGAGCGGCGTCTTCAGCGTCGTGCACGCGGTTCTGCTGCGAGGCCTTCCCTTCCCCGACGCGGAGCGGCTGGTCTCGGTGCGATCGGACAAGCCGTCCGAGGGGTGGGAGGGCGCGTCGTCCTCGCCGCCGAACTATCTCGACTGGCGGACCCTCAATCGCTCGTTCGCGGCAATGGCCGCTTACGACTACGGCCCGCTCGCGTTCGCGTCGGCGGGACCGAGCGTGCGCATCAACGCCGCGGAAGTGACCGCGGATTTCTTCCCGATCCTCGGCGTCGCGCCGCTGGCCGGGCGGACGCTCGGCTCCGCCGACGAACGGCCGGACGCTCCCAGGTCGATCGTCTTGAGTTACAGCCTTTTCCAGGAGCAGCTCGGAGCCAATCCCGCGGCGGTCGGCGGCGTGGTCCGCGTCGACGGGGAGCCCTATTCCGTCGTCGGCGTTATGCCGCCGAACTTCGTCTTTCCGCAGGGCTGGGCGCAGGCGTGGATTCCGTTGAAGTTTCCGCCCAATGTCGCCAATCAGCGCGGAGCCCACTACATCCGCGTCCTGGCCCGCCTTCGGCCCGGCGTGACCGCCGCCGCGGCGGACAAAGAGATGAAGGCGATTGCCGGACGGCTCGCACACGCCTACCCGGACAAGAATGCAGGCTGGACGGCCTCCGTCCGCGTCCTGCGCGACGAGCTCGTCGGCCCGGTCCGCCCGGGCTTGCTGGTCCTCCTCGGGGCCGTGGGCCTGCTCACGCTCATCGGCTGCGCCAATGTCGCCCATCTCCTCCTGGCCCAGGCCGCCGGCCGCCGTCCGGAGATCGCGACCCGGATCGCTCTCGGCGCCTCCCCGCGGCGCATCGTCCGCCAGCTTCTGACCGAGAGCGCTCTGCTGGCGCTCGCCGGCGGCACTCTCGGGGCGCTTCTCGCCAGTGCCGCCGTGCCCGCCGTCCTGGCGCTGGGCCCGCGGAGCATCCCGCGTCTGGAGAATGCGGCCATCGATCTTCCCGTCCTGCTCTTCACCGTCGGAGCGTCGCTCGCCACGGCGCTTCTCTTCGGTCTCGCTCCGGCCTGGACCATGGCGCGCTCCGACGTCGCCGGTTCTCTGCAGAGCCGCGCCCGGACGGGGACCCGGGGCGAAACACGCCTGCGTGGCGGCCTCGTCGCCGCGGAGGTCGCCCTCGCACTTACGCTTTTGACCGGAGCAGGGCTTCTCATTCGGAGCTTCGAAAAGCTCCACGCGGTCGGTCCGGGGTTCGAGCCTCGCGGCACGCTGAAGTTCGAGATCGATCTACCCGAGACGCGGTACCCGACCGCCGATGCGCGGCGTGTCTTCTGGTCTCGGCTGCTCGAGCGCTTGAGCGCGACGCCGGGAGTCGTCTCGGCCGGCGCC
>DATFTF010000371.1:0-4933 GCA_035262245.1 Thermoanaerobaculia bacterium | reverse complement strand
TGGTCGGCTTCATGGGAAGCGGCAAGACCGCGATCGGGCGGCGAATCGCCGAGCGCCTCGGAGCCGCCTTCGTCGATCTCGACGCCGAGATCGAACGCACGTCGGGGCGGACCGTTCGGGCGCTCTTCGAGTCCTCCGGCGAAGCGGCATTCCGGCAACGGGAGACGGCCTTCCTGGAGGGAACCGTCTCCCTGCCCCGGGCGATCGTGGCGACCGGCGGCGGCTGCTATGCCCGGGAGGAGAACCGGCGGACCATCGGGCGGCTGGGGACCGCCGTCTTCCTCGACGTGCCTTTCGCGATCCTGCTCGCGCGACTCGCCGGCAAGACGGACCGGCCGCTGTTTCAGACGCCCGACCAGGCGCGCCGGCTCGCCGCGGAGCGCGAGCCCTTTTATAGAATGGCCCCGATCCACGTCCAGCTGGAAGGAGAATCCGTCGACAAATCCGCGGACCGCGTCTTGATCGCTCTCGACGAGTTTCGCGGCATCGCTCTCTGACGCGGCGGAAGCTGCCGATGCGCTTTTTGATCCTTTCCGACATCCATTCCAACTCCGAGGCGCTCGGCTCGGTGCTGGCGCGGGTGCGCCGCAAGCGTTTCGACCGCGTTCTGATCCTGGGCGACTTCGTCGGCTACGGCGCCAACCCCAATCACGTGATCGATCGGGTCCGGCGGATTCCGAAGGAGACCATCGCCATCCGGGGGAACCACGACAAGGTCGTGTGCGGACTGGAGACCGGAGACCTGTTCAACCCCGTGGCCCTGGCCGCCGCGAAGTGGACCACGGAGAAGCTCACCGCGAAGAACCGAAAGTTCCTGGAGGCCTTGCCGCTCGGACCGCTGGAGATCGAGCCCGGTCTGACCATCTGCCACGGCTCTCCTCGCGACGAGGACGCCTACATCTTCTCCGACCGGGATGCCTTCCTGAATTTCTACATGTTCGACTTCGCGGTCTGCTTCTTCGGGCACAGCCACATCCCTTCGATTTTCACCTTCGAGCCTCATGGCATCGGCGTGGATGTGATCAAGGGCGAACACGTCCGATTGAAGCTTGAGCGGAGCCGGCGCTACCTGATCAATCCCGGGTCGATCGGACAGCCGCGCGATCGCAATCCGGCGGCCTCCTACGCCATCTACGATTCGCGCGAGCAGACGGTGGTATTCGATCGCGTGGCATACGACACGGCCAAGGCTCGCGACAAGATTCTGCGCGCCGGGTTGCCGTCACTGCTGGGGGACCGGTTGCTCGTCGGGGCCTGATCAGCGTTTGCCCTTTCGGGAGGTGTCCGCAAGAACGTGAGGCGTTCCCTTATAATCCGCAGCTTCGCCCTCGGGAATCCCAGCATCAGAGGAGGGGCATGGCTCGGATGGAAGGGAAGCGCCTGTGGTGTCTGCTGCTCGTCGGGGCGCTCAGTGGATGCACGACCGGAGGCCGGCCGTCACCGGCGAACGCGAACGCTCCTGCGGCGCGTCCCACGGCTCTTCCGACTGCGCCGCGATTCGGCACGAGCGCCGAGGCCGAGGCTGCCCTCCTCGCGCTCGAGGATCGACGGGCGTTCGACGTCGACGTCCTGACCGGGGCGAGCCGGTCCGCGGATCCGGCCATCCGGGCTCGAGCGGCGCTGTCCCTCGGCCGGCTGGGGGATGACCGTGGACGCCCGCTGCTGCGCGAGCTTCTCACCGACGCCTTGCCGGCCGTCCGGACTGCCGCGGCCTTCGGCTGCCAGGTCCAGGGCGATCCCACTATGACGCCGGAGGTCAGTGCGCTGCTCTCCGATGCCGATCCCGGCGTCGCCGCCGCGGCAGCCAGGGCGATCGGCTTCCTGGGACGGGGCGACGGGCAGGACGCCCTGTTCCAGGCTATTCCCCGAGCGGCCTCGCCCCAACCGCGGGCCCCGATGCTCGCCGCTCTCTGGAAGTTCTCCACGCCGGACGTGGCAGCCTTTGCGTCGAGCTATGCCTCGGATCCCGATCCGAAGGTCCGGGGCGCCGCCATTTACACGCTGGCGCGCAAGCCGCAGGAGGCGTCGCTGGCGATCCTGACCGGGGCCTTGAACGACAGCGAGGCGGACACGGCGGCGATCGCGGCTCGGGCTCTGGGAGTTCTGGAGAAGAAGGAATCTCTCCCGCCCCTCTCCTCGGCTCTGGAGGGCGGGCGCATTCCGGTGACCGTGAACGCGCTTGTGGCCATGGAGGCCATCCTGGAGAAGAACCCGGGAGCGGCCGTGGCGGACTCGGCGAAGAACCGCGTCCTGGCTCTGGCCGGCGACGCCAACGGAGACGTGGCGATACCGTCGCTCGTCCTCTTGCGGCAGTTTGCCGGCACCGATCGACAGGTCTTCAGCCGCCTCTGGTCGATCGCGACCACGGGGACCGGCCGGCGGCGTCAGGTGGCCTTGCTCTCGGTGGCCGCGCTTCTTCGAGGCAAGGCGGAAACGGCGTTGAAGGCGGCCGCGGACTCGCGGGACGCCGCGCTGCGGGCCACCGCCGCGGAGGCGCTCGCCTACTTGCCCGCCCCGGACGCGCGTCCTTGGCGGGAGCGTTTCGTCGGGGACAAGAGCGTTCTGGTACGGCTGGGCGTCCTGACCGGCATCAAAGGGGCGGAATCGGTGCGCCAGAACCGCGACCTCGTCAACTCGGCGCTGACCGACCCTGATCCGGGCGTGCGGGCCGCGGCTGTCGACGCGCTGGGCGAGCTCGGCGAGCCGTCGATCCTGCCGCTCCTGCAGGAGGCGGCCGACAAGTCGCAGGCCGATGCCGGCCCCGACGTGGCCGTCGCCGTCCTGGGCGTGTGCGAAAAGATGCGCACCGATCCGGGCGCCCGCCCGATCGTCGAGTCTCTCTACCGCCAGCCCAAGACGCTGGTGTCGCGCCTGGCCCGGCGGTGCCTTCTCTTTTATTTCCGCGGTGACCCGTCGGCGCTCCCGGCTCAAGAGTACAAGACGGAGAAGACCCCGGCCGACTACGCCGGGATCCTGACCGACGCCCGGAGGCCCTGGCGGGCCCGGATCGAGACGACCCGCGGGGCCTTCTCCTTCCGGCTCGCCGGCGATGCGGCTCCTCTGACGGTCGTGAACTTCCTCCAACTGGCCCAGAAGAAATTCTTCGATGGCGTCGCGATTCATCGGGTCGTTCCCAACTTCGTGCTCCAGGACGGCGATCCGACCGGGACGGGCAATGGCGGCCCCGGTTACGAGATCCGCGACGAGATCAACCCGCTCGAATATGGCCGTGGAACGGTCGGGATGGCGCTCTCCGGTCCCGACACCGGCGGCAGCCAATGGTTCGTGACCCACTCGCCTCAGCCGCACCTAAACGGCATCTACACGGTCTTCGGGCAGGTGATTGCCGGCCAGGATGTCGTCGAGCGGGTCGAACAAGGCGATACCATCGAACGTGTCACGGTAACGGCGGAGCCGTGAGGCCGGGAAGCGCCGCTTGTACGCCTTGGGACGCACTTTGCAATTTCTGGGGATTCTGGTGACCGGGATCGGTTTCTTCTGGGGCATTTTTCAGGGGAATACGCGCGGGGAGCTGACCATGCTCGCAGTCGGAGCGGGGCTCTTCTTCGGGGGTCGCATGGCGGAGAAGCGGGGGGCGGGCGGATGAGGCCGATCGTTCTGTCGACACGGGAGCTGCCCGAGCCGTCGCTTTCGACCCTGGAGCCGGATTACGAGGTCCGGATCATGGGATACGCGCCGAGCGAGCTCGAGCTCGCCGCCGAGGTGGGTGACGCCGAAGCGCTGATCACGATCGTCTCCGATCCGGTCACCGCCGCAGTCCTGGAGGCCGCTCACAATTTAAAAATTGTGGCTCAGTACGCCGTCGGAGTGGACAACATCGACCGCGCCGCGGCGGCGGCCCGGGGAATCTTCGTGACCCACACTCCCAACGCTCTGACCGACGCCACCGCGGACCTGACCATGGCCCTCCTCCTCGCCCTCACCCGGCGCATCGTGGAGGGAGACCGCATGGTTCGAACCGGCAGCTACGCCGGTTGGAGGCCGGACCTACTGCTGGGAACGGAGCTCAAGGGCAAGGTCCTGGGCATCGCCGGTCCGGGCCGGATCGGCCGCGCCGTGACGCGGCGGGCGCGATCCTTCGGCATGACCGTGATCGCGTTTGGGCGGTCGGCCCGGGACGAGGACGATCCCGACGATCCGCCGCGCGTCTCCTTCGACGATCTCCTGCGCCGCAGCGACGTGGTCTCCGTCCACCTTCCCTTGAATGACGAAACCCGTCGTCTCTTCCGCGCGGAGACGTTCGCGAAGATGAAGCCGGGCAGCTACCTGCTCAACACCGCGCGCGGTCCGATCGTCGACGAGGTCGCGCTGGTCCGGGCGATCGACGAGGGACAGCTCGCCGGCGCCGGACTGGACGTCTACGAAAACGAGCCCGGAATCACACCCGGCCTTCTGGACGAGAACCGCGTCGTCCTGATGCCTCACGCCGGAAGCGCGACGCTCGAGACGCGGCGGGAGATGGCCCGCATGGTGATCGAGGACGTGCGGCGCGTGCTGGCCGGGGACAAACCGCTGCGCTCCGTCCATCCGGACAAGGCCCGGATCGAACGATGAAGCGGCGCGGGGCGGAGTCTTTCACCCGTCTGGACGCGACTGCCGACCGGCTCCTGCGCGACTTGAGCCGCGGCGACGAAGCCCTGCGCTGGATCCGGGCCCGATGGGGTCGGATCGTCGGAGAGCCGCTCTGCCGAAAGATCGAGCCCTCCGCGTTGAACGGCCGCTGCCTGACGCTGCGACTGCTCGATCCGGCCTGGCGGCGCCCCGTCGAGGCGACGCTTGCCGAGCTCGAAGCCAGACTGGCGCACGAGGTGCCGGGGGTGAAGCCAAAGGTGGTGCTGGGATCGTAAAACGGGAAACGGGAAACGATTCGTTCCGGTTCGTCCTTACCGTTTACCGTTTACCGTTTACCGAG
>DATFTF010000370.1:0-2669 GCA_035262245.1 Thermoanaerobaculia bacterium | reverse complement strand
AAATCCGGGGGCCTTCACGGAGAATTGACGCCGGTTTTGCGCCGTCCTTTCGACGCCCCCGCGGCATCTTCGGGCCGCCGGCCGACAATGCAGGCGGTTGCAAGATCATGCTGCTCTGTGACTTTCACATCCATACCGACTACTCGGACGGTCTTATGCCCCTCCCCGAGGTGGTGGACCTGTTCGGCCGGTCCGGGCACGACGTCATCGCCATCACCGACCACATCGTCAACCGCGACAACGGACTGGGCCGGATCGCCCATGCCATCCGGCATTCCCTGAATCCGGAGTCCTGGAAGCGCTACTTCGATGAGATCGGCCGCGAGGCCGAGCGGGCGTGGGCGACCTACGGGATGCTCGTGCTGCCGGGAGCGGAGATGACGCGCAACACGATCAACCGGGACACCTCCGTTCACATCCTGGCGCTCGGATTGAACGATTATCTGTCCGCGGACGGGGATCCGCTGGAAATGCTGCAGGAGATTCGCAGCCGCGGCGCCATCTCGGTGGCCTGTCATCCCCACGAGATGAGCGAGTTCTACGCGAACACCTTCTACCTGTGGAACCGGCGCAAGATCGTCGGACCGTACATCGACCTGTGGGAAGTGGGATGCCGGTGGGACCTCTTCCCGGTCGTCTCTCGCGAGAAGCTCCCGCACATCGCCAACAGCGATTTTCACCGGCCCGAGCACCTCTACGCCTGGAAGACATTGCTGAAGGCGGAGAAGACGGTCTCCGGCGTGCTGCAGGCGTTGAAGCGCGCCGTGGGAATCGGAATGCTGCGGCTGACCGCGCCGGCCGCCGAAGCGACCGCGTGACCCTCGCTCTCGTTTTTCTGGCTCTTCTCCTGCTTTCCGTCGCCGGCTACACGGTGGCCGTCCTGGCCCTCGAGCGGACCCGCGGCGCGAGCCGCCGCGTCCTGCTGCCTCGAGGCGTCCCTCCACCGATTTCGATCGTCAAGCCGCTCTCCGGTCTGGACGACGAGCTCGAGACGAATCTGGAATCGTTCTTCGCCCTCGACTATCCCGACTACGAGGTCATCTTCTCCTTCGCACGGCGCGACGATCCCGCCTTCGCCGTGGCCCGGCAGGTAGCCGATCGCCATCCCGCGGTGGCCTCGGTCTTCGTCGTGGACGGCCGTGAGCCAGGAGGGAACGCCAAGGTCAATCGCCTCGTCGCCGGGCTTCGCCACGCGCGATACGGACACCTGCTGATGGCCGACGGGAACGTGCGCGTCGATCGCGATTTCCTGCGCCGGGCGATGGCGCGGATGTCCGGCCCGCGGGTGGGTCTGGTCTCGCACCTGTTCGTGGCCCGGGGCGCCCGCACGCTCGGCTCCCGGCTCGAGTCCCTGCATTTGAACGGCGCGCTGCGCGCCGGCACGGCGGCAGTGGCCGGCGTTTTCAAGATGCCCTGCGTCGTCGGAAAGTCGATCCTGGTCTCGCGCCGGGCGCTGATCGCCATCGGCGGATTGGAGACTCTCCGGGACCATCTGGCCGAGGACTATCTCCTGGGCCAGGCGGTCTCCGGCGCGGGCTACGGCGTCGTCCTCTCCGGCGACGAGATCGCGACGACGGAGATCTCGCGCGGCTTGACCGAAGTCTGGAAGCGGCAGAGGCGCTGGGCGATCCTGCGCAAGAGACTGGGAGGGCTTTCTTACGGCTCCGAGCTGCTGGCGAGCCCGCTCCCCTGGTTCTGCGGCGCGGTCGCTCTATCGGCGGGGCATTCGGGTCTGGCCGCGATCGCGCTGGCCGTCTACGCGGCGCGGATCGCCCTGGAGGGCTTTTCCGCGCGAAGTGCGGGCCTGCCCTTCACGCCACTCGACGTGGCTCTCTGTCCGCTGCGGGATCTCGCCGTGGCCGCTCTCTTCTGGGCCGGCCTCTTCGGACGCCGGACCGCCTGGCGCGGCCGAAGCCTCCGCGTTGGACGCCGAACCTTGATTGCCCGACTCGAACGGACTCCTGCCGTCCCCCGAAATTTCGGGCAGATAGCCGAACAAAATTAGTTAATATTAGGAGAATTCCGAATCTTATTCGGAACGGCTCGGAATCGCCCGGAGGCCTCGCCTCGCCAGGCGATCCAGAAGAGTCTGCTGGGCGTCGACCCGGTTCTCCGCGGACGGGGGCGTCCGGCGCAAGTACTCGCCGTCGGCTCCCAGGTCCCGCGCCCGGCTGTTGTCGTTGATGAGCGGCTCCAAGACTTCCTGGCGGATTTTCTCCTTGGCCTTCTCGTCCAGGATCGGCACCATCAGCTCGACCCGCCGGAAGAAGTTGCGCGGCATCCAGTCGGCGCTGGAGATGTAGATCTCCTCTTCGTCTCCGACTCCGAAAGAAAAGCAGCGGCTGTGCTCCAGGAAACGCCCGACCACCGACGAGACGGAGATCCGGTCCGAGACGCCGGGGACGCCGGGGCGCAGGCAGCAGATGCCTCGCACCGCCAGCGTAATGGGCACGCCGGCGCCAGAGGCCCGGTAGAGGGCGCGGATGACGTTGGCATCGACCAGAGAGTTCATCTTGGCGACGATGGAGGACGGCCGGCCCGCCCGGGCCTTCTCCTCCTCACGGGCGATGAGAGCCAGAACCTTGTCGTGCAGGGAAAACGGCGCGACGGTAAATCGCTTGTACTTCGTCCGCTTGGAAAACCCGGTCAGGACGTTGAAGAGCTCCGAG